>JANORY010001044.1:0-10939 GCA_031415535.1 Burkholderiales bacterium
GCGGTAGTGGCAGGGTCGTTACGGATAACCAGCACGTGAAATTGCACCCGTGCGATGCGTTCACGTATTTGTTCCCAAGACAATCTTGCGTTGAGTCCGAGCACCGGTTCGCCGCGTTGCGCGGCACTGCGAAGCAACAACAGCTCTTCGAGCAAGTCACGAATCACCAGACCACCCGAGTTGTCGAAGTAGCCGCCGTCGACGACTCGCCCCCACAAACGAGGGGCTGGATTACCGTCGCGCGTAATCGGTACCAAAGCTTGTAGCGAGGCCGGCGGGCTCAGGTAAAGAAATCGCGCGCTCATGTGGATCGCCTCAGCAATGCTGATGGTACGTGCGGACTGCCAAACGCCTTCGACATTAAACGGCTCGTAGTAGTCCGAATTCACCACGCTGAGTTCAACGTTCGAAAATGCGATTCGTTTGCCGGTCTCGACATTGGTGGCATTGAACACCACCGCCGGAACATGTTCCTCGGTGCGGGTGTCAAGCGTTTTGAGCAAGGGCTGACGAAAGTAGTTCGAACCGTCGAAGGCCTGCCAGTCGTCCGCGAACTGCCGCTCGAACGCGACATCCCTGGGAATCGTCTGCGAGACGGCACCCAACAATTGCCACCACGGTTCGGTGATCAGCAGCCGCCCGACCAGAGGTGCCAAATAGTCCTTTCCAAGAAACGACTCCAACTGGGCGGTGGCCTTGGTTGGCAGACCTGGCTGCCTGGCAGCATCAACGAAGCTGCCAACCCCTAAACTGCCACCCGACACACCGGAATAGGCGAAGGTGTGGCGCGAAAATCGTTTGAGGCTACGTTCGTCAAGTTCGGCCAACACCCGGGCGGTCCAGTAGGCGGCGCGAATGCCGCCGCCTTCGGCCGAAACCAGGAATACCGGAATCGGCGCGTTACCGTTTTTGGGTTCGATGCCGGCAAGCCAGTTCACAAACGCGTCTGCGACTCCAGCGGGTCGCTCGATCGATTCAACCGACTGCAGCTTGGCGCGCAATCCATCGGGCCTTGGAAATTGGTTGGCATCGTGCACAAAGCTGGCCGCCAGCCACAGTAAGGGCGCAAGCACCGCAAGGCTGGACAGCCGACGCCATAGCGGCAAGGCGACGAACAACAAGCTCAGTGTGCAGGCCCAATAGCCCAGGGCGATCAACGCGATCCCGATCGTCCCGATTCGTCGCGCCACCTCGGGTGACGCCGCGATGTAAGTGGTCAGAATCAACGCCATGGCCAGCAGCAGAGCAATCGTGGCACCGACCCGGTATTGACCTCGACTCGGCAACGGTGCCGCGCGCGATTGTGATATCGGTGATACACCTTTGAGCCACCAGATCGCGCCAGCCAACAGACCCACTAAAACCACTGCCACTGCGACCCAGCTCAATTCGCCGGTACTGACCGCCAGCAACACGGCAGGCAACGCACAGGGCAGAAGTGGCACCAGTACCCGACTCAAGCGAACCGAAACCAGTTGATCGATACCAAACATATCGGCGAGCGCTTCGAGCTGCCAGGTACCCGCGTGGGCAGTGACCATGCTGGCCAAACCCGTCAGCAGGGCAAACAGCGCCAATGGCAAGAAGAATATTTCGAACCAACGCAACCCATGCTGCTGATTTTCGGTACTGATGCGCAGCAGTTCCTGCCCCTGATCCGAAACCACCAGTCCGGCAAACACCGCGACCGCGAGCAAAGTGAAAATGTTCCACCAGAGGATTCGTACGACAAACCGGGTGTAACCCCGCACCAGCCAGGTTCGGGCAGACAGCTTGCGCTGCGGATCGGCACCTGGGCGCTTCGGGTTGTTGGGGTTCACCGCATCGGTCCTTGATTTGGTGCAATGCTAGCGTTCAGCGTTAGTCAGGTCCAGATTTACGCTCACGGTCTTCCACTTTTTCGAAACCCTGAGACCGGGGATGCTCACCGGTAGCTCGGCTGCCAAATTGCAAGTACGACAACAACCTCTTTTGGTCGAATATCGTAGTAGACGTGATGGTCGATTCGCTCGAGAAACAGTCTTCGCAGAAAGGGGTAGCGTTGCTGACTTGCTGCCAATACCCGGCTGAACTGCCGGCGGGTTCATGGCTTCTCAAAAGTATCCTACCATCGCGTCCGGCGCACCGAGGCGATCCTTGGCCCACCAACTTGCGGCTCGTTCGAGTTGTGTATAGGCTCGCCGCGTGACCACAACTTTACGGGCGACGTTATTTTCTTCGGCGTAGGCGCGCTATGACTTGGCCGGCGGGAATCGTCTCACCGCGATCGGCCTCGGTCGTGGACTCGAGCAGTTCCACTTACACCAGCACTCTGGCACCGCACCGACTTTGGCGTCCAACGACAGGTTATGCAACACGCTGCATTTTGTTCGCATAGTCTTTGCCCGAGGTCGCCACCGGCAGCGGCTTTCCTTCTGCGACGTAAATCGCAACGGCCTCCTCGACCACCTGACACAACTGTTCGAAGACCGCAATTTCGTCGTCCCCGTGACAGCCTGCGTAAATCAGTCCTGGTGAACTGCCAACATAGCACTGATCCTCTTCGGACCACTCCACAATCTTCGCGTATCGCGCACTGTCCCGCATTTTTTCGACTCCTCAATTGCAGTCTTTACCGCTCGGACTTGATACTGCTTTGCATCGTCACCGGGCGCTCCGGAAATAGTAATCGGCTTCGTTACATCGGGGTGTACGAAATTTCGATAGCTTCCCTTACCCCCGCGATTCGAAAACCCCGCCTGTTCCAGGTTGCTGATCAGGTCTCGGATCTTCGGCGGCATCTAAGGCTATCTATGCATCGAATGTGCTGCATAACCGCTAATTGTTAGTAAGATTAATCACCCGCCCGAATCTTGTTTTGCACAATGACCTTGGCCCAGCGGTCAATTTCGACCTGAACAAAACTCTGTAATTCCTGCGGTGTGCTCGCTGACAGGTCCATGCCTTGCGCGCTGAGTTTTTCGGCGATCGCCGGGTTGCGCAATGCTTTGACGAACTCTTCGTTGATTCGCTTCAGTACCGGCGCCGGTGTTGCCGCTGGCGCGAATGCGCCCCACCAGGCCAGCGCGTTGTAGCCCGGCACGCCTTGATCGGCGATCGGCGCGACGCCGGGCAGTTGCGGGTCGGCCTTCACGGAGGTCACGCCGAGCGCTTTGAGCTTGCCTGACTTGATATGTGGGTTAACCAGAAAGACGGTGCCAAGGGCGACGCCGATTTGCCCACCGACCGCGTCGATCATCAGTGGACCGCCACCTTTGTACGGCACATGATTAAATTCGGTACCGACCAGATTGCCGATTTGTGTCATGGCCAGGTGGCCCAGGCTGCCCGAGCCGATCGAGCCATAGGCAACCGATCCGGGCTTGGCCTTCGAGGCCGCCAGCACGTCTGCGAAACTGTTGAATGGCTGGCTGGTATGTGCGACCACCGCCATCGGTGCGGTGCCGATCAGGGTAATCGGTGCCAGGTCCTTCATCGTGTTGAAACCAAGATTCGGAATCAGGGTTGGGTTGGTCGCATGAGTATCGAAGACCAGTACCAAGGTGTGGCCATCGGGCTCGGACTTGGCGACCAGTTGTGTGCCAATCGCGCCGGACGCGCCGGTCTTGTTCTCGACGATGAAATTTTGTCCGGTCTGCAACGCCAACTGCTGGCCGACCAATCGGGCCACTTGATCGACCGAGCCGCCCGGCGGGAACGGAACAACGATGCGGACGGTCTTGGTGGGCCAGGCGGCGCTCTGCGCCATGACCGAATGGCTAAACAGACTGGCCAGACTGATGCCCATCAGGAGTGCCATGCCGAGCATTCTGAACACGATCGCCGGACACCTTGCGCGGCTGGCACCTGCGGCGGGGAAGTTTGCAGCGTTGCAGTTTGCAACGGTGAAGCTTGCCGAACGGGAAGAAACAAAATGGGTGGAATTGTCAGCAGGTAGATTCATGGGTACTCCCGAAATTGGTTTCAGGAATTATGCACCGCTGCTGCGCCAAGTCTGGGGGCGATCCTAAGCGGCCTGGTCGTTTGCCTCGGGTGCAGACAGGTTTTGCACCAGCCGTGTGAGCATGGTGTCGTGAACGCCGCGCTCTTTTAGCGAATGATAAGTGTTGACCAGATAGTCGACATTCGGGCCACGCTCGCCACAACAACCGGTCAGTCGGCGCAACACTTCGTTGTCATCGAGTCTTTGGTAAGCGTCGCTCTCTTTGTTGGCCGCAAAGGTCAGCGCTTCAACTTTTTGGCCGCTATCGAGCACGAGCCACACCAGGGTTGGCGCATAAACCCGGTTCAGCATTTCACGCGCATACAGCTTCTCGATCGCCACTTGCCGATCCTGCGCTCGCAATCGATAGGCCACTCCGGTACAACTGCCGCCGCGATCAAGGCCCAGCACTACGCCCGGATTCTCGGGAGTACCCCGGTAGCGGGTCGAACGAATACAAAACGCCCGATGAAAGCCATGTAGTCGGGCGAGTTCGGCGTGTTCATAATCGATTTCGGGATTCCAGATCAGCGAGCCGTAGCCGAATACCCAGTCAGCGAGAATCAGGTGCATCTGAAAATCTTAGCCGTTTACGGCCGGTTCGGGCAAGTTTGCCGGAACGCAACCGCCAGGTTGGCGATTTCAGCCGACGAGTGTTGTATTCTCGGCATTTGCCGGCTTATCGGCTTATCGGCTTATCGGCTGCGAGTTTTGCTTGCAGGCTTGGCCACTGTCTTGCTGGGTGGTTTTTTAGCGGCTGCCTTTTTCGCGACAACGGTCTTGCCCGAACTGGATTTCCGGGCTGCCGACTTTTTCGCTGCGGGCTTCTTGGCGACGGGTTTCTTGGCAGCAGGACTCTTGGCAGCAGGTTTCTCAGACACCGGCTTCCTGGCTGTCGCTGCCGCTTTCTTTGCCCCTGCCCCTGCCCCTGTTGCTGCGGCAGTTGCTGGCAGCCCTGCAGTCCCTTTGGCGGGGCCACCCTTGCCGGCGGGACGCTCCGGCCTCGGCTCGAATTCGAAGCTGACCTTGCCCTCGGCACCACGCACCAAAAACGCCTTGAACTTGCGCCGGGTGCGCATTGACACAAAACCGGGCATTAGATCGGTGCGGCCGGTGTCCAGCAACTTTGTCATTTGTTCGCGCGAAATTTCCTGCTGCAAGATGATCTTGCCGGAGCGGAAATCGCAGGCTTTGGGGACCGCCCCGGACTGTTCGCAGACATAGGACAGGCCGTGCTCGAACACCTTGTGGCCACATTTGGGGCAGGGCCCGAGCGACTCGGCACCGGTGAAATCGATGCCCGCGCCATCTTCGCCCTCGGTATTCTGGCCAAAATCGAACTCGAGTTTGTGCTCGGCCGTCATTTTTAGCAGGGCTGCAAACGGCCGGCCAATACGGCTGCGAAAGCCCTGCAAGGGCCCGAGCGTCTTGTTCAGCAACAACTGCTCGGCTTCAACGACCTCCAACTGGCGACCGCCGGGAATCTTGGTGATCGAAAAGTCGCATTTTGTGCAGGCAAAGCGCCGGTAATTCTCCTTGACCACAGCACCACATTTCGGACAAGCCGTCGCTAATGTCGCGTAGTCGCCGGGCACGGTGTCGGCCTGGTAATTCTTGGCGCGCTCAACCACCTGACGGGCGATATCGGCAATCTCGCGCATGAAGTCTTCGCGCTTCAAGCCGCCCCGCTCCATCTGAGCCAGCTTATATTCCCACTCGCCGGTCAGCTCTGGCGCGGTCAGCTCGGTCACGCCCAGACCGCGCAACAGCGTGAATAACTGGAACGCCTTGGTGGTCGGAATCAGGTCTTTGCCGTCGCGAATCAGGTAGTTCTCGGAAATCAAGCCTTCAATAACGGCCGCCCGCGTTGCTGGCGTGCCGAGCCCTTTGGCAGCCATCGCGGCGCGCAATTCATCATCCTCGATCAGCTTGCCGGCACCTTCCATCGCTGAAAGCAAGGTGCCCTCGTTGTAGCGTGCCGGCGGTTTGGTGGACAGCACCAAGGCATCTATTGAGTTGGTGTGTACTTGCTCTAGTGGTTTGACCGGAACCAGGTTGCCGGTCTCCTCGGCAGCCGCGCGGCCATAAACGGTCAGCCATCCCGGGTTTGTAAGCACTCGCCCTTCGGTCTTGAACTGATGGGTCTTAACCGTGGTGATGCGGGTCGTTACCAGATATTCGGCCGCCGGGAAGAAGATCGCCACAAAGCGGCGAACGATCAATTCATAGATCTTGAGTTCAAGATCAGACAAGGTTTTGGGCGTTTGAACGGTCGGAATAATGGCGAAGTGATCGGATACTTTCGTGTTATCGAAAATTCGTTTGTTCGGCTTAATCCAGTTATTGGTCAGTACCTGCTTGGCGACCGAGCCAAACGCCGGGGTCGCCTGCAATTCACTGAAGGTCTGCTTGACAGTGGCGAGGTAGTCCTCCGGCAAGGCGCGTGAATCAGTTCGCGGGTAGGTAATCGCCTTGTGTCGTTCGTACAGGGCTTGGGCGATCGACAAGGTGGTCTTCGCGGACAAGCCGAAGCGGCCATTGGCTTCGCGCTGCAGACTGGTCAAGTCGAACAGTGCCGGTGCCATTTGCGAGCTTGGCTTGGACTCTTCGCTGACCTGACCGTCTTGATGGGCACAGTCCTGAACGATGCGCTCTGCGGTGCCACGATCCCAAAGCCGCTCGGCGCGAACTTCTGCGTCGTTTTCGTCCTTCTTGAATTTCGGATCAAACCAGCGGCCCTCATAAGCGCCCGCCTGGGCACCGAACTGCGCCTTGACCTCAAAATATTCGCGGGCGACGAAGCGTTTGATCCGCTCTTCGCGCTCAACCACAACCGCCAAGGTCGGCGTCTGAACGCGACCTACGGTGGTCAGGTAAAACCCACCGTCGCGTGAATTAAAGGCGGTCATCGCACGCGTGCCGTTGATACCGACCAGCCAGTCGGCCTCGGAGCGACAGCGGGCGGCGTCGGCCAGGGGCATCATTTCCACGTCGTCGCGCAAACGGGTAAAGGCTTCGCGAATCGCGGCTGGCGTCATCGATTGCAACCACAGCCGCTTGATCGGCTGCTTCGCCTTGGCGTGTTGCACGATCAATCTGAAAATCAACTCTCCCTCACGCCCGGCATCACAGGCATTGATCAAAGCACCGACGTCCTTGCGCTTGAGCAAACGAGTCAGTGACTTCAGACGGTCTTCACTCTTGGTGATCGGATTCAGATCGAAGTGGGTCGGCAGTACTGGCAAGTTGGCAAACGACCATTTGCCCCGCTTGACCTCAAACTGCTCGGGCGCGCTGATCTCAACCAAATGGCCGACCGCGGAAGACAAGACATAGTGATCACTTTCGAAGTGATCACCCTGTTTGGTGAAGCCTCCGAGGGCTCGCGATATATCTGCGGCGACCGAAGGTTTCTCAGCAATGATTAGGGTTTTGGACATCAAATGTCTGAAGAAGGCTTTTCGTCTAATACTGTAAAAAAGGGGCCTAATAGTAAGTGGCGAATGCCGAAAAACGCAAGCGAGCCCAAAAATCAGCCGCCATTTCAGTTGCGCAATCGACTTGGTTCTGGCTTAGTCCCGGCTTGGTCCTGTCTCAGTCCCGGCACATTCTCAGCCCAGTCGCGGCGCCGAAACGCTGCTCGATTTAAGCCTTCGGTAGCGACCGTCCGACAGTCGCTCGACGCTACCGTAAAGCTCCAATATGACCAATTGAGCGTTCAAGTTTGCAACCGATAAATCATGGCGCGCGCTGAGTTGATCGACGCTGGCCGGGTCCCAACCGAGCGCGTTTAGCACCGCCAGCGCGGCCGGCGTCGATGCGATATGCGTTGAGTCCTCTGCTTCAGCTTCAGTCGCAGAGGTAGTCTCAGCCGCAATCGCTATTGGGTCCGCATCGGCAGTCGGGGTAGACCCCGCCCATGTCCTGGTCTGTCCAGTCGTCTGGGCGGCGCGATTGATGGCCGGTGCCAGCTCACTCAAGATATCGTCGGCGCACTCGACCAGTTTTGCGCCTTGTTTGATCAGGTAGTGACAGCCCTTGGCCAACGGCGAATCGATTGAACCGGGCACGGCAAAAACATCGCGACCCAACTCGGCGGCCAGCCGAGCGGTGATCAGCGAACCGCTTTGCTGCGCCGCTTCGACCACCAGCACGCCCTCGCCCAGGGCGGCGATCAGTCGATTGCGACGCGGAAAGTTTGACCGCAAAGGCAAAGTACCGAGGGCGAACTCGGACAAAATCAAACCTCGGCCAGCCACGGCCAGGCCCAGCGCGCGATTGCTGGCCGGGTAAATGTTTTCCAGCCCATGGGCCAGCACGGCGATCGTGCTGGCGGCGCTCCTCAGGCCGCCCTGGTGTGCAGCGGCATCGATGCCGCGCGCCATACCACTGAGAATCGTCCAGCCCGCGTCACCCAGGGCTTGCGCAAACGCGCGTGCATGTTCGACACCGCCCCGTGTAGCATGCCGGCTGCCGACTATCGCAAGGGCGGGCCGGCGCAGCAGGCCCAGATCGCCAATCGCCCAAAGGAGCGGTGGTGGATCATTCAAATGCAACAGCATCTCCGGGTATTGGGCATCGCCCAGTGCCAGTAGATGATGGTTGCGGCGCTTTAGCCAAGCCAGATTCAGCGCGATGGCCGATTCTCGTGCGTCGTCGTTGTCGCGTAGTCGTTTTGCCAGTGCTTCGTCCAGCACTTGCGCCAGATCCTCGTGACTGGCACTGAGAACCTGTTCAGGAATACCAAAGCGGCGCAACAGCGCGTAGATTCGTGCTGGACCGAGGCCGGGTGTTAAAACTAATCGCAACCAATGCGCGTAATGTTCGTGCGCGCAGAGATTTTGCGAGGTGGAATCGTGCGCGGCCGGATCGTGCGCCGTGAAAACTGCCGACATGAAGTAAGTCGCCTTCCGGTCTGCAGCCCCTCAGACCCCGAGATTCGCGGCCGCTTGCGAGCGGCTCAGTTCGCGAACGGGGCTGATGTCAGGGGGTTACGACGTTATCGCCGACCGATACGGCGCGCCGGGCATCCATGATCAAGCCATAGGCGATCTTATCGAATACACGGAAAACTAATAGATAGCCCGTTGACTCATCCGGAAGTTTGATCAGCTCACGTTTTTCGCTCTCGCGGTCTAGAACCACCGCACCGCGTTGCTGAATCGACAACACATGGCCGACATCGACGCCGTGTTCCTTGCCGACATTTAAGGCCACCACCGAATTGCGGCCAGCCTGTGCGACGCCGCGATAGACCGACACAATGCGGCCTTTGATATCGCCGGCCGGTGCATGCGGCGCATAGTTCACAATGCGGCCGCGTTCGGCCGGCATCAGGCGATCGCCTTCGCCGACTTCTTCGCTGGTACCAACAATGCGCAAGGTTGATGGATCACCGGTGCGTTCAATCCGGCCGGTACCGACGTACAGCGCCTCGAAGGCAATCGGCAGCCGCGTATCTGGATCGAGCAGCGGCTTGGCCTGACGATAAATATGCCATTCGGTTTGGTTCTGAAGTGCTTCCTTGCTGCGCACGTAGGCGACATCGCCGCGGCCAAGATAGACCCGACCCTCTTGCGTGGCGACAATCCGTGGATGGGTCCGTAGGCCTGTCTCGTCGACGATCAGCGGCCGATTCAGAAATGCGTCGATCGCGGCCGCACTGATGGTTGATATCGCCGAGGTTTCCAGCGACGTTGAACGGGCCATCGGCTGAACCACGCCGCGCCGTTCAGCGCTTGCAGCACCGTCGCCGACCGCTTTACCCAAGCGTAAGCGCGGCGTTCCCGACGAATTGTCAAGATAGACGACATCGCCCGGGTAGATCCAATGCGGGTCCTTGATCTGTTCCTTGTTGAGTTGCCAGACCTCGGGCCAGAGCCAGGGTTTTTGCAGGAATTTTCCGGAGATATCCCACAAGGTGTCGCCGCGGACCACGGTGTAGCGATCCGGCGCATCCTTGGTTAACTGCACCGGCGCGGTGGTAGCCGCCTGCGCTGCCGACAAAAACGAACCGGTGGGAGTCAGTGCAAGCCATCCGAGCGCCGCAGCGGTCAGCGTTGCCCGCGCGAAATGTCGCGTGTTAAAATTTTTCATTCACAAGGCCTGTCACTTCGAATTCCAAGAGTTTATGTTAGATTCTGACTCTAATGCATTGATGTTGCAACTAATTTGCCCCACGAGCGGTTGATTTTCGCCGATGACCGTACTGACCATCCTCCGATATCCCGATCCGCGCCTGCACCGCATTGCGCTGCCGGTTGCGCACGTCGACGATTCGATTCGCCAGTTGATCGCCGATATGGCCGAAACCATGTACGAAGCACCCGGCATCGGGCTGGCTGCAACCCAGGTTGATTGCCATATTCGACTAATCGTCATGGACGTATCCGAGGAAAAGAACGATCTGCAGGTGTTCATCAACCCGCAAGTGATCAATTCCAGCGCCGAGCGCAAGACCTACGAAGAAGGTTGTCTGTCGGTGCCCGGTATCTACGAAGAGGTTGAACGGCCGCAGGCCATTACCGTCAAGGCGCTCGATCGCGACGGCAAGCCGTTTGTGCTCGACGCCGACGGCTTGCTGGCAGTTTGCCTGCAACATGAAATGGACCATCTGGAAGGCAAGGTTTTTGTTCAATATCTGTCGCGGCTGAAACAAAGCCGAATCAAGACCCGACTGGCCAAGGCCGAAAAAACCGATAAGCCCGATAAGCTCGAAAGGCCTGATCGCGCCGGAATCGCGCCTTCAGCACCGACGCCGCTTTAGCGCGGCGCTAGCGAGCAATGCCATGAAGGTCTTGTTTGCTGGCACACCTGAATTTGCCGAGGCCGCGCTGGCGTCGATCATCGCCGCTGGCCATCAAATTGTGTTAGTGCTAACTCGCGAAGATCAGCCTGCCGGACGGGGCCAGCGCGTTCAGTTCAGCCCGGTCAAGCAGGCGGCGATCAAACATCAAA
>JANORY010001045.1:0-7151 GCA_031415535.1 Burkholderiales bacterium
GTCGTTTTTTGCAGGAAATGAGGTCGACATGAATCTGATCAACCCATCTAAGCGGCGCGCGTTGATCATCGGCGCCTTAGTGGCCTGGTTTGGTAATGCTGCCGTCTTGCCGCGATAGTCGGACAGTTGCACCGATTTGCCGTTCAAATCCTTCAGACTGAAGGCCGGTGCGGCTTGGCCAATGGCCGGAGCGGCGACGGCAGCATTACCAAACCAGGCCACTAAGGCGCCGATGATCAACGCGCGCCGCTTAGATGGGTTGATCAGATTCATGTCGACCTCATTTCCTGCAAAAAACGACAGCGTAACCGATTGGCCGTGACCTGTGTGCCGCGCCATTCAGTGATAGCATCCGCCGGACACAACGCTCTAACGGGTAAACAGCATGTTTGCATTCAAGCAGCAGATTTCTATCGCCGCCCTGGTCTGCGCGACCGTCGCCGCCCCGGCCTTCGCGGCGAGCTCAACGGCGTCTATGGCCGCCGATAGCGCCTCCACCTCAGTGGGCAGCGTTTCCGATTCGTTCAAAGGCTCAAGCGCCAGTTCGACCACCAAAACCGCTGCCGCTGGCGATTATCAGGTGCTTGAAATCACGGCCGTCGCCGATCGCCCTGGCATGATGCGCCTGCAGCTTCAGGCGGTGGCCGATCAGGGTCCGGACGGTGAGGTCTACTTGTTCGTTCCGCTGGCGGTAACTGAGCAAGCGCAACTTTCGAAAGGCGATGTCGTGACCGCACGAACCCGCCCCTACGGCACTGAATTTGCCGATGGTCGAACCAAAACCGCCTTCTTTTTGGTCCTTGATGACGCCGCCTACCGGGACCTGAAAACCAGCGCCGTCGAGCTTTGATACGGCGTTGGCTACTGGCGAGCTGGTTGGCGAGCTTGCTGGCCCTTTTGGGGGGACAGTCAAGCGCTGCGCAGGCCGCATTGCTGCGCTATTGCGACCCACCGGCACCCGTCACCGCAACCCAAAACGACCGGCTATTGCGGATTGCGGCGCTGATTCGTGGCGAGCTTGAGTCCTCCGGCCAGAAACTCGCACTGATTGCCCGCTCGGGTTTGGATCTGAGCCGGTTTGGTATGCGCTACTCCCATGCCGGGTTAAGCCTTAAGGCCAACCCGAGCAATCCGTGGGCGATTCGGCAACTCTATTACGATTGCGACGAACGCAAGCCGAGGATCTTTGATCAGGGCATTTCGGCATTTCTGCTCGGTCTGGCTGATACCAGCGCGGGCTTTATCTCAGTGGTCCTGATCGCACCGGACGCAGCCGGAGCGCTCGAAGCGGCCGCGTTGGACAATCGGCAGGCGCTGCAGTTGCTGAACAGTCGCTACAGCGCCAATGCCCATGCCTTCAGCGTTGAGTACCAGAATTGCAATCAATGGTTGGCCGAACTAATGGCCGTCGCCTGGGCGCATCCGAAGGACGTTCGCACTGAAACCAATCAGGCCAACTTCCTTACCCCTACGGAGGCCCGTTCCCAGGCGCAGGCATGGCTCAAGCAACGCGGTTATGCGCCCACCGTCTTCGAGATTGCCTGGCGACCGTTGCTGTGGCTAGGCACTCTGATTCCCTGGGTACACCTCGATGATCATCCGGTGGACGATTTGCAGCACCTGCGCTTGCACATCACCATGCCCGCGTCGATTGAAGCCTTCGTGCGTTCGAGGGCACCCACATCGACTCGAATCGAGTTCTGTCATACCGAAAAGTACGTCCTGATACGCCGCGGCTGGACGCCGATTGCCGAAGGCTGCCAACCGGCCGCTCAGGACACCGTCGTGGCGCTGGATTAGCAGCATGGCGACACCAACCGAACACTTCGACGTGCTGGTCATTGGTGCCGGCATCTCAGGAATTGGCGGCGCGTATCATTTACGCAAACAGTGCCCTGGCAGTCGATTTGTGGTGCTTGAGTCGCAGCCAAGTTTTGGCGGCACCTGGCTGACCCATCGTTATCCCGGCGTCAGATCAGACAGCGATCTCTACACTTTCGGTTATCGCTTCAAGCCTTGGACCAGCGCACCGATTGCCAGCGGTGCTGAAATCATGCGTTATTTGGGCGAGGTGATTGACGAAAACCAGCTCGGCGAACATATTCGTTATCAGCATACCGTAGTGTCAGCCGGCTGGTCCAGCGACCAGCAACGCTGGACCCTTGAGGTGATCCTGAACCATAGCGGCGAGCGACGCCGCTTCAGTGGCAGGTTCCTGTGGATGTGTCAAGGTTACTACCGACACACCGAAGGCTACACGCCTGACTGGCCGGGTATCAGCGACTTCCAGGGTCAAATCGTTCACCCGCAAACCTGGCCTGAAGCGCTCGACTACGCCGGCAAAAAAGTGGTGGTCATCGGTTCGGGTGCCACGGCGGCGACCTTGATTCCCGCGATTGCCGAGCAGTCGGCTCAGGTCACCATGCTGCAGCGTTCGCCGACCTATTTCGTCACCGGGCGCAATGCTAACGTGCTGGCTGATACCCTGCGTCAGCTTGAGATCAAGGAAGAATGGATTCACGAGATCGTCCGCAGGAAGATCCTGTTTGATCAAGCCACTATTTACCGCCGCGCCTTCTCCGAGCCACAGGTTCTGAAGCAGGAACTATTGGCTGGGGTGCGGGCGTTTCTCGGGCCGGATTACGATGTTGAAACCCATTTCACACCGAACTACCTGCCGTGGCGCCAGCGTATTGCGTTCATCCCGGACGGCGACCTGTTCAAGGCGATTCGCGACGGCCGTGCTGATGTCGTCACCGATCAGATTGAGCGCTTCACGGCCAGTGGCCTATCATTAAAGTCCGGCAAGCAGCTTGCCGCCGATATCATCGTGACTGCAACCGGCTTTGATCTGAACGTGCTTGGCGATATCAATTTTACGATCGACGGAGAAGCGCTCGACTTCGCCAAGACCATCAGCTATCGCGGCGCGATGTTCACGGGGGTACCCAACCTGGTCTGGATCTTCGGATATTTCCGCGCCAGTTGGACCTTGCGCACCGACCTGATCGCCGATTTTGTGTGCCGCCTGATCAACCGAATGAACGCACAACAGGTGTCTCAGGTCACACCAACCCTGCGTGCCAAGGATCGCGACATGCAACTGTCGCCGTGGGTCAGTCCCGAGAACTTCAACCCAGGGTATCTGATGCGCGGCTTGCACCTGCTACCCCAGCAAGGCGACATCGAGCCGTGGCGTCACAAGCAGGATTACTGGACTGAGAAGGACGAGTTACCGGCCGCCGATCTCGATGACGGTGCGCTGGTTTACCGCTGATCAGCGCGCTCTGCGAAAATAAAGAGTAAAGGAATATTTCTTCATGGCTCAGATCAAATCCCTCGACGCACTGCGCAATATCATTGCCGAACCGCGCGCCAGCACTTCGGCCAAGATCCTTGATGAACTGGACGAACAGGCCCAGGCCTTTGTCGTCCAGTGTCCGTTCTTGCTGCTGGCAACCAGCAATGCACAGGGCGTGATCGAGGTGTCACCGAAGGGTGACGAACCCGGCTTTGTACGCATCGAGCATTCGCGCTCATTGCTGATGCCAGAACGGGCCGGCAACAACCTGGCGATTGGGCTGAAGAACATTGTCGATAACGGCCGTATCGGACTGATCTTCCTGAAGCCACGGACCGGTGAAACGCTACGAATTTCCGGTCAGGCAAGCTTGTTCGACGATGCCGATCTGCTGGCCAGGCTCAGTTCGGCTGGTAAGCCGGCGCTGCTGGCAATCCGCATTTCGATTGAACGCACCTACTTCCACTGTGCGCGTGCGGTGCTGCGGGCGAAGTTGTGGCAGCCGCAGACCTGGCCCAGCGAGGCGCGCATCTCGTTCGGAAAAATTATTGCGCCGCGCGTGGGCGGCGATCAGCAAATGGCCGAACAAATTGACGAGCGCGTCAGCGGCGCTTACACAACCCGTCTATGGCGCAACGACTAATGTGCTGTTCACACTAACGCCGATAGGGCGAGCCTTTCCGGTCGATCGCTCGTAGCAAAGCATTCCAGTCATAAACGCCGAAATCCGGTTTCTTGCGGGCCTTTTGCATGACCGTGGCAATGCCTGCCACGACCGAGGCTTCAATCTGAACCGGCGCTTCGCCCAAGCCTCGGGCAATCAGCTCAAGCTCACAGGCGCGCTCCAGTCGGTACATGCGAGAAAGTGTTCCTTGAACCGTTTCGCCGAAGCTCAGCAGGCCGTGATTCAGCAAAATAACGCAACTACCCTTTTGACAGCTTACACCCAGTGAATCGCACTCCTCGGTGGTGGCTGGCATCCCGTACTCGTGGTAGACCACCTCGTCGTAGACCAGCAAAGCGTCCTGGCTGATCGGCCGCAGACCGTTGCGGATCATTGAAAGACCAGCACCGGCGCGGGTGTGCGTGTGCATCACACAATTCGCATCGGGGCGCGCCTTGTATACGCCGCTGTGAATCGTCAGGCCGGCGGAATTGAAGCGCCCGGCCCGGCCAATGACGTTGCCGTCCAAGTCCATCTTGATCAGACTCGACGCGGTGATCTCGTCAAACATTTCTTCGTAGTGATTGATCAGAAAGGTGTTCGGCTCACCCGGGATGCGCAGCGACATATGGGTGGCGAGAATGTCGGTCCAGCCGAAATGATCACAAATACGGTACAGCGCCGCCAGATCGCAGCGTGCTTGCCATTCGGCCGAGGTCATCTGCGACTGCTCAAGCTGTTCCGTTGCACCCATGGTCTTACTCCTTTTCGACGCAACAATGTACCATCGGCTTGCGGCAATTGCAGGAGGCCAAGCTCATGGCAATTTCAATTCGACCCTTGCGTCTGCTTTTTGTGGGTGAAGTTTCCGGAATCGATCTCACCGAAACTGACAAACATGGCTGACTGGCATGGCTGACGGGCATGGCTGACTGGCATGGCTGACTGGCAGGTCGTCTACATATTGACGGTCCTGTTCTCGGTGCTGTTGCTGGCCGGTCTGTCAGCCTACGTCTGGCGGTTTCGATATTCCGAACCCGGCCCGACCTTCCTGGTGATGAGCATCTCCGGGTTATGCTGGTCAGCGATGATATTGCTGCAAGCCGCCCTGACACCCGAGGTCGGTCATTTGTACGGGACGGCATCCTGACCTACATTGAACAGATTGCGTTCGGGCCGTTCTACTGGGTCGTCGTCGGCCAGGCCTACCTGCTCACTGCGCTGAGCTTCGGGTTACTGCTGGCCAGTTCCTATCACGCCACGCCGCTGATGCGCGGTCAGACACTAGCGTTGGCCATTGGCATCGCCGCACCGGTCATCGCCAACGTGTTGTTGCTGACTCAGATCTTACCCAGAAAATTTGATCCGATGCCGTACGGACTGGTATTCATGGCATGCACGCTCTGGTGGGCACAACTGCGGCACAAGCTGCTCGATTTAATCCCGCTGGCACGAACCGTCATGGTCGACGCGATGCTCGATTGTGTCCTGGCCATCGACGCTCAAGGCCGAATCATCGACGTCAATCGTGCGATGGCTGAATTGCTGCAACTGCCGGTAGCGCTGACCCTGGGCCGGCCCTTATCCGAAATGGGCTTTAAATGGGGCGGCGCGCTACCGAATCGGCAACCCTTGCTGGCGTTATTATCCGCAACCCATGCACCGAACAACAGCCAGACGCTGAGCTTTGGCGAGCGTCATTTCACGCCGAGAATCGTTGCCCTGCCGGCGCGCAGCAGCGCTTTCGCTGGCCGTCTGTTAGTTCTGCATGATGTGACCGAGCGCTTGCGCATCGAAGCCGATCGAGGAGTATATTCGCGAGAATTCCGAGGCGGACTTGAGTCACGGCGTTTGTCCGAGTTGCCAGAGCCGTTTGTACTCGGATTATCTGGCCCCGAACCGTCCGGTGGCCTGAAAACGGGAGTTGAATCATTATGGCGTCGGTGTTGATCGCCGAAGATGACCGTCTGGTGTCGTTTGTCATGACTGAGGTGCTCGAGCGTGCAGGGCACACGGTGTTGAACGCATCGGATGGCGCGCAAGCGATCGCATTGTTACGCTCAACTGAGCAGGCAGCGGATATAGTGGTCATCGACCTGGTCATGCCGGGTGTAGATGGCGCGCAGTTGCTGGCCTATTGCCGGCAACATCATCCCCAGTTGCCGTTTGTTCTGACCAGCGGTTACACCGAAGAGTTTGTGCAAACCCGCTTACAGAACCTGCGACCGGATGCGTTTTTATCAAAACCGTGGCGCGCCGAGTCGCTGATCGACACCGTGAATCGTTTGTTAGTCAAATAAAACTTTGTGCTCGGCCAGCAGCCCTGCCAGCGGCTCCGGCCGATGCAACAGGAAGCCCTGCGCGTAATGAATGCCGATCTGACGCACCCGTGCCAGTACCTCGGGTCGATCAACGAATTCTGCGACCGTTTGTGCGCCGACCACGCGCGCCACTTCGACGAAGCTGCGCACAGCGGCGTCGTCGAGCGGGTCATCCAGCAAATCCTTGATGAACTGACCGTCAATCTTGATTTGGTCGACCCTTAGTTTCTTCAAATAGCCGAACGACGAAGCACCTGATCCAAAATCATCGAGCGAAACGCGCACGCCCAAATCGTGAATTTGTTCAACAAATCGCGCCGCATCGGCAATATGGGTCACCGCCGCCGTCTCGGTGATTTCAAGGCAGATGCGCGAACAGATTTCCGGGCCAGCCTGACAGAACAGCTCATTGGCTTCACGTTGAAAGGCCCGATCGCCAATTGACTGTCCGGACAGATTCACGCTCAGCGTTGCAACCTCGTTCAGGTCTGGCAGGCCACGCAGCATTTTGATGGTGTGCCGCAAAACCCAGCGATCGAGCCGCGAGGCCAGGTGGAATCGCTCGGCGGCCGGCAAGAATGCGCCGGGTGGCACCATCGTCCCATCGACATCACGCAGGCGTACCAGCACCTCGGCATACAAACCCTTGGGCACAATGTTCAGCGCGTGAATACGCTGACCAAACAAGACGAAGCGATCCTCATCCAGTGCTTGTTCTAATCGCGAAGCCCATTTCATATCGCCCTGCCGAATCCGCATGTTCTGATCGGTATCGAACCATTCATGCACGCGGTTTCGGCCGGCATCCTTGGCGGCGTAACAGGCGCTGTCAGCGGCCTGCATGACGGCTGCCGAACTGCGCCAG
>JANORY010001046.1:0-6329 GCA_031415535.1 Burkholderiales bacterium
GACCGGGATTCGCGCATGGCGCAACAACTGACTCGGTTGGCGATCGCCGACGAGTCGCTGTTTGTCGCTGTCGGTGCCTATCATCTGGTCGGCGACGACAGCCTGCTGACCCAATTACGCAATCAGGGCTTTTTCATTGAGCGCCTGGATACCGATACCCAGTACCAGCGATCAACTGAGGCCCGATCGTCGCATGCGCCAGCACTGTTATGAATTCGCGCCACTCACCTGATTCGCCGCCCAGTACAGCGGCACCTGGTTATCCGTATTTCGACTGGCTGCGGATTGTGCTGGCCGCGTTGGTTGCCTGTGATCACGCCAAACTGTTCACCAATTTCCATCCGGCCAACCTGGCGGTACAGGTCTTCTTTGCGCTGAGCGGCTGGCTGATCGGCGGAATTTTGCTGAACGCTCGAATTGCCGATCTGCCGAGGTTCTACTTCAATCGGGCGGCGCGCATCTGGATTCCGTATTTTCTGGCGATTGCGCTATTGGTCGGCGCATCGTTGCTGAAGGAGCCGATCACCGAACGATGGCTAGAGTTTTTTGTCTACAAACTCACTTTTGTCTATAACCTCTTTGGTCAACCGCAGTTCCTGCAGGGAACGGCCGGTATTCCGCTCGACGGTACTGGCAATTACTTCTGGAGCATCTGTGCAGAAGAGCAGTTTTATCTGATCGCGCCGATTTTTCTGTGCCTGTTGCCGACCCGCTGGGGCCGCTCGTTTTTGCTATGGTTGTTATTGGCCGTATTGGCCTATGCGAGCGGAACCTTTGATGCCATTTGTTTTGGTGTCTTGGCGGCCGTGTCGAAACATCACTTTGGCAATTGGTATTTGCAGCCGGCCGCCCGAGCCATGACCTGGCTCGTGTTTGCGGTCAGCGGCGCCGCACTGCTGGTCAGCGCGCCGCTCTATCGTTATGCAGCACCATTTTTTTCGGTCGCTACCGTGTTGCTGATCGCGCTTGAATCGAGGCGTACCGCTGCTGGGGAATACTGGGGCGGCGTTTCGTATCCGTTTTATCTGAACCACTGGATCGGCGTGTTTGTCGTCAACTTCGTTTACAAACGTCTCGGCCTGTCAAGTAACCTGATGCAAGCGCTGCTATCGGTGCTGATTGGCTTAGCCGTATCAATCGCGCTTTATCATTGGGTTGATCGCGCGGTGCAAAAGCGCCGAGCAGCCTGGTTCACGCGGGGTCGCGGCATCGCATTGGGTATCACCGGTTGGACACTTTTTCTGGCGGGTCTGGCGTTCGGTATGAGCCGCTAGTGATGACTGCCGCTGATGCCGCTGATGTCGCCATTCGGTGGCGAACTTCACACAGCGCCCGAGCAACGCCGGTTACCATGCTCGATTAATCCGACTGCGCCTCAATATCCTTGAATAATCCTTACTCTTCATCGACCCTTAAAGTCGGATTGCTCGGCGCTGGTTATATTCTCGATTCGCACGCTCGTGCTGTGCAGGGAACACCGGGCGTAAGGCTGCACGCGATTGCCGATCTGTCAGTTGGGCGAGCCCGCGCGGCCGCTGAGCGATTTGGCTGCCCTAATGCGCTGGACTCGCTCGCTGCGATGATTGCCACCGGCATCGATGCGGTACATATTTTGACGCCGCCGCAGTATCACCATGAATCGGTACGACAGGCACTGGACGTCGGCGTTCATGTCTTTTCAGAAAAACCGTTCGTGTTGAAGTCCGCACAGGCGATCGAGTTGGCTGCCCTCGCCAGCGCGCGCGGCAAAGCACTTGCGGTCAGCCATAATTTTTTGTTCGCACGAGCCTACGAGCGCCTGCGCGCCGACTACCGGGCCGGTTTTTTCGGACCCCTGAGCCGCGTCGAGTTGACTTGGCAGTTTCCGCTCGGTCAATTGGCGGCAGGACCGGTGGGCGGCTGGCTGACGGCCGAGTCCGGCAACATCTTCCATGAACTCGGTCCGCACCTGGTTGCTTTTGCGGTCGATCTGCTGGGGCCGATCGAGATTCTCGAGGTCGTCGCCCGCGACGACCTGCCGATGGCCGAGGGTCGCATCGTTTACCGAGACTGGTTCGTCCGTGCACAGGCCGGCAAAACCGAGGTCAATATTCGGCTGTCAACGCGCATAGGGGCACCGGAACGATCGATTCGAGTGTTTGGCCTAGCCGCCTCGGCACTGTGTTTTTTTGATCGTGATGTCTACCAACGCTCCGAAGTCCGCAGTCTGAACCCGCTGGTTGACGATTTATTCGATGGCGCGCGTCGCGAACTCGCCGGCCTCGGTCAAGTATTGACGAATTTCGGACGCGCGGCGATCGGCACCCTTCGACGCAATGCGCAGTCGAATGTTTATGCTTCTACTTTTGCGCGCAGCGTGGAAGTCTTCTACGCCGGCTTGGGTGCCGAACCGGATCCCAGACTGAGTCCTGCCTTAGCGCTGGCTGTGGTCGCAGCGAGCGAGACCATCGCCAATAGAGCGCCACGCGCGAGTCCGAGTGCGAGTGCGAGTGCGAGTGCGACAGTATCCCAAGCTGAATCAGACTTGCACGGGTTGGAATCACAAACTAGCACAACGCCGGCCAGTGCTGCCCTCCCGACTGGACCCGTCGTTCTGGTGACCGGTGGCACCGGCTTCATTGGCCGCGTGCTGGTCCGCCAGTTACTGGCCAAGGGACTGCGCATTCGGGTCGTCACCCGCAGCGAAGAGGCGGGACGTATCGCCTTCGGTGCACTGCCGGTGCAACTGCTGCAGGGCAGCCTGGCCGACGAAGCGTTCATGGCGCAGGCTTTGCAAGGCGTTGACGCGCTCTACCATTTGGCAAAGGGCGAAGGCAAGCGCTGGCAAGATTATCTGAATTCGGACGTCGAGCCGACCCGAAAGCTGGCGCAGGCGGCTGCCAAGGCGGGCGTACGCCGCTTCATCTACACCGGTACGATTGATTCCTACTACGCCGGTGATCCATCGCAAGTCATTACCTGCAGTACACCAATTGACCCACAGATCGAGAAACGCAATCACTATGCACGCGCCAAAGCGGCTTGCGAATCGATATTGCTTGAGTTGCATCACAGCGGTCAAATCAAGTTGGTCATTCTGCGACCCGGCATTGTCGTCGGCCGAGGGTTCACGCCGGCCCATTGGGGCGTAGGTGAGTTTTTGAGCGCCAGTGCAATGAAGTACTGGGGCGATGGCCAGCACAAGCTGCCCTTCGTGTTGGTCGAGGATGTCGCCCGGGCGCTGGTAGCGGCCTTCGACAACACCGAGGTTGAAGGCAAAGCCTGGCTGGTGACCGATGCGCCATTGCTGTCCGGACAGGACTATGTGACCGAACTGGGGCGGGCGATGTCGACCCGCATTCGCAGTTCAGCCATGCCGGCCTGGCGCTCATTTGCGGTTGACCTCTTCAAGGAAGGCCTGAAGCATCTGGTCAAACATCCGAATCGGCGCGTACCCAGTCTGCAGGATTGGAAATCGCGTCAGCATATTTCGCGATACGACTCATCGGCCACTCAGGCGGTGCTGAATTGGCGACCTGCCGGTACGCGCGATGTGCTGATTCGCGACGGTATCGAAGCACCGGTGTCGGACATGCTTCGTTAAGAACGCCCGCAGCGTGAACAGTTGTCGGGCCACCACCTTCGTCTGAAATCGTCAGCCGTTGGTCGGCAGTCGGGTCGCACCTGGCGCTCCAGGCGGCGTGCAATCCAGCTCGACGGCTACAGTAAGGCGTTTGCAAATCTGACGGATGTACTGAATCGGACCCATGATCGCTCACATTTTTCTTGCCATGCTGACCGGCCTGAGCCTGGCTGTGCCGTGTGCGATCGAAGCCAAGTCCGATCAGTCGGCCGCTCGCGTCTCCGATCGCGTCCCCGATCGCGTCAGCGCTCGAGAGGCCGCTCCAGGCAACCGTTCGATGCCGACTAGCGGTCAGAAATTCGCGAGCTTCAAGCGACCCTTCGCCGCCGACTCGCCCTGGAATAGCGCACCGATCAAACCGGTTCTGGATCAATACGTTTTGCCCAAAACCGCTTACTACCCGTTCTACGGTACCGGTCCCTACACCACCGGTGTATTTGAGGCCAGGACCAGCGACGCGGCGGTCACCGTCAAGGGGCTGAGCAATCCGGACGGTGTGTGGCACACCGACGAAGGGCAGTTTAAAAACGTCACGGTTCCGCGCTGGCCACCCGACGTGCTACCGGCTGCTGGTACCGATGGCCATGCCGATATTGTCGACGCCGCACTGGGTCTGGTGCATTCGTTCTGGCAACTGCGCAACATCGACGGTGAATGGCGCGCCACCCAATACGCCTGGACTGCGCTGGCCGGCCGCGGCTGGTCAGACCCGGCCCATAATCACCAAGGCGCGCGCGCCGCCGGTGTGCCAACCATGGCCGGCCTGATTCGCAAACACGAACTGGACAATGGCGATCATATGTTTCGGCATGTGGTGGCGATTACCCTGGATGGTTCGGCCCTGCGCAAAGGCTATGTTTTTCCGGCGACCGCCGAGGACGATAACGCCGCACAAAACTATCGCGGTGGTGTGCCGATGGGTAGCCTCTTGATGCTGCCGGCAGACTTTGATGTTGCGGCCTTGCGAACACCGGCATTGCGCAAACTCGCCGAAACCTTGAAGTACTACGGTGGCGCCGTAGTCGATCAGAATCACGACACTCGTTTTACGATTCCCATTGAACAAGGCGCGCGTTTCGATTTGCATGCCATGGGTTGGGACTCCGCCGCCGGCGATGACCTTAACGCGATTGCCGATGCCCTGCGGCGGGTGGTTTCAGTCGACGGTTGGTTGGACGGCAATGGTCGAAAAACCACGCCCAGACAAAACTTGAATCTGCTGTCAATGCGCGGCCCGTGGACCAATCCACAGGGCGGTCCCGCCGGCCGCTTTGATTCCTGGCAACAATCGCTGCACTTCGAGCCGGCCGTGCAAACCGTGATCAGCCAGCAGATCGCCGGCAAATCACAACGCATGACCCGCTGGGCACCCTGGCAGGCGGGCCAGAGTTACGCGTTCTCGGTTCAAGGCGGCGGCGGTGCCCGATTGCGCTTGCAATTTCGAGCGCCTGATAACGAAATCATCTGGGAAACGTCAAACCTCGCAAACGGCCAGCACCACCAGTTTGTCATGCCTGCGCAGCCCGGAATGGCCATGCTGGTGGCCACCAGCGGTATTGGACAGGCCTCCTGGGTCAGAGGCAATCTGCTCGCGAAACTTGCCGCCCCGACGACTCCTTGTTCGGTTGAAACCGAAAACTGCCGCACACCCGCGTCTCTCAGGAAGCCATAACGATGAATCACGAGCTTACCAACCGTAGCGCGAACACACCGAGCGTGCACCGTCGGCTGCCCTTCATCGAAATCGACGAGCCCCTGCCGCGCAGCACGACGAACGAAGCGGCCGGTCTCTGGCAAACGCTAGTCGCCTACAAGAAGCTGCTGCTCTCGATTGGTCTCATCGCCGCCGCATTGGCCGCCCTACTGGCCTTCGCCTTGCCCTCAACATACAAGTCGACGGTAGGCCTATTGATCGAAATGGGCCGACCCAGAATTCTGTCGATCGAAGACTTGCGCCAGGGCGGCGAGAATCGCGAACATTTCCAGGCACAAGCGGAGATTTTGCAGTCACGTGATATGGCGATCCGAGCCGTGCGCGCCCTCAAGTTGTGGGATACGCCAAGCTTTGATCCGCGTAATTTCGACTTCGATCCGATCGGCCAGGTGCTCTCGAAACTGCCGCTGCGCGCTACCAAGGACACCTGGACCGAGGACGAGTTAGCCGACGCCGCAGCCGAACAGCTCATGACGCTGATGAAGATTGAATCCTTGCGCCTGAGCGGTACCATTCGCCTGACGATCGAAACGCCAGATGCGGTCCTGTCCGCAAAAATTCTGAATTCGCTGGCGCAGGAGTACTTGAACGCGGACCGGGAAGCGCGCAGTGGCCAGGCGCGTTCGGTTTCCGCCATGCTGAGCGAACGGATTGCCTCGCTGCGCGACAAGCTGACCAAGTCGGAAGCGGAGTTGCAATCATTTCGCGAGGCCAACGGCATTGTCAAGATGGGCACGACGCAACAGTCAATGATTGCGCAACGCCTGAATGGCGTCAGCGATCGGCTGATCGCGGCACAAGCACGACGCATTGAGCTGGAAGGCGCCTACCAGCAAATCCGCAAGGGCGGCACCAGAAATATCGAAGTTGGTGCCGTGCAGCGCGATCCGGGTGTCGCCACCGCCAAGATGCGAGTGGATACCTTGTCGTTGCGGCTCGCCGAGCTGTCGCAAAACCTCGGTTCTGAATATGTCACAGTACGCGAAACCCGCG
>JANORY010001047.1:0-1413 GCA_031415535.1 Burkholderiales bacterium
CAGTTTTTCCAGTTTTCAATTTGCTGTTCGATGGCTGGCAAACGGGCGGGCAACGGTTCGAGGCGGGCGTTTTCGAGAAGCCAGGCGGCGGTTTCGGCGAGGGCATTTTTTGAAAAATCGGCGGCCAGCTTTTTTGTGGAAAAATCAGTTTCGAGCGCGGCGAGCCGGGCGGCATTTTCATCGAATTCGAGGCGGGCGGAATCGGTCGTTTTTTGCTGCGCGGCAAGCTGCAAATCGAGGGCGGCCACTTTTTCAAAAAGGATTTCAGCGGCCTCGTTTTCCTTTTTTTGAGATTGAAAAGCTGCCGAAGCCGACTCTTTTTTTTCAGTCAAATCGGCAATTTCAACAGCCAATCGGTCAATTTCGGATTGATTTTGAGCGATTTCAGTCTGCAATTCCGTTTTTCGGGCGGCCAATTCGTCGAGCCGATTCATCGAATTTTTGAGCGGCAGGCCACGCTGATGATTCGCCAGCCGGGTCAATTCGACGAGCGCGGCAGGCCTGTTTTTTTCAAAAATGGCGAGGCCGTTTTCGAGTTCGGCCTGCTGTTTTTGAAGACTTTCGAGGCGTTCGAGCCAGCCGATATTTGCCCGAAGGGCGACCATTTTTTCGGCAAAAACGGCGTTTTCGAGTTCGAGGGCGGCGCGTTTTTCGCGGAGTGCGGCGACCGGCTCGGTCATCATTTCCTCCATTTTGAGGAGGTCGCGGGCGAGGAGGTCGAGTGCGAGCCGCTCCTCTTTTTCGCGGCGGAAGCTGGCCTGGGAGAGTTTTGAAAAAATGCCGGCATCGGTGAGCCGCTCCAAAATTTCGCTGCGTTTTTTTTCGTCGCCAATCAGGAACTCGGAAAAGTCGCCCTGCGGAAGCAAAACGGTTTTTGAAAACTGCTCGAAATTGAGTCCGCAAATCTGCTCGACGAGGCCTTTTTCAGCCTTCGTGCTTTTGAGTTCGGAGGTTCGGTCGGCGAGGTTTTGCGGGCCGTTTTCGGTCAATTCGACCAGTTCGAGGGTGGTTTTCTTCTTTTTGGGGTCTTTTTTTTCGCGTTCCTGCATCCACCGCGAGCGGTAAATTTTGCCGCCGACCTCAAATTCGACCTCCGCCGAAGCCTCGTCGGCACCCCAGGACATCACTTCGAGTTCTTTTTCGCGGTCATTTTTTTGGCGCGGCGTTTTGCCAAAAAGGGCGAGCGTGAGCGCGTCGGTGAGGGTGGTTTTGCCCGCGCCGGTGTCGCCGGTAATTGCAAAAAGCCCCGCCGAAGCGAACGGCTCGGCGGTAAAATCAATCTCGCGGGCCACGCGGAGCGAGTGCAGATTTTTGAATCGGATGCGGAGGATTTTCATTGAAAGAGGCTCGAAAAAGCTCAAAATTTGGCTCAAAAAGCTCAAAAGCTCAAAGCTGCCCGACGGCCTTCGCCGG
>JANORY010001048.1:0-4277 GCA_031415535.1 Burkholderiales bacterium
TCGGAGTTGGACTATTCATGAGTTCACTGCGGACGGAGGCCGGATTATAACGACTACGCTCGGTCGCTCTACAAGCTTCGCCTTACGCTTTGATCGCCTTATGAGCGACTGCTGATCTCGGTATGCACCCGGTTCAGTTCCTCGGCGACCGCCTTGGTGACGATTTCCTTGACCATCAATGACAGTGCATCGCGCAGTTCGTGATGCAGATTGGCGGTGTTTCGATCAATCACCACCTGCAGGGTGTCGGCGATGCGTTCGTCGAGCATTTGCGTCGATTTGCGCATCAGCCGTTCCATGACATTGTCGCGCACTCGATCGGCGAGGGCCGGCCAATTGACATCGTCAAGGCTGGACGGTAACTCGCCGGCCTGATAGCGCGGCACCTGCAGCACATCGGTCAACATCGGCACCTGCTGATCGATGTCCAACTCACCCACCACGGCGGCGAGTTCGTCATCCAGCAGCTTATCGAGCTCGGCGGTCAGGGGTGCCGCCCGCGTTGAATTGGCAGCATTGCCGACCTCACTCATTTGGCGAGCGCCAGATCATGAGTTGCAATCGGATAGCCGCGTTCCTTGTAGAAACGCCAGCGTCCGCGGGCCGATTCACGATTGGCATCATCGGTGCCGACCACTTCAATCAGTCGCTCAAACCGGCTGAAAAATTCCGGCGGGCTGGCGCTCAGATTGACCAGTACGTCGTGATGGGGAAACTCCACCGGTTCGCTCGCCAGCAAGACCGGTGTCTGCGCCGCATCGCTGGCGCTGGCCATCACATGCGGAATAAAATCGAGCGGCGAAAAAGCCCAGAGCGCCAGGTTAAGCTTGGCCAAATTTGCCGCATCATCGTCAAACACCACGACTTTTTGGCCGCCGCGATAGATCTTGCGAATTAGCCGGCAACAATGCTGCAGCCGATTTTCGGCGTTGAAATGAAAGTCGACCCGCGTCATCGCCGCTTCACTCGGCGCGGGCGATCAAAAATTTCGTCAGCAATCCCACTGGTCGACCGCTGGCACCCTTGTTGGCACCAGACTTCCAGGCGGTACCGGCGATATCGAGATGCGCCCAATCATAGGATTTGGTAAAGCGCGCCAGATAACAGGCGGCGGTAATGGCACCGCCCGCTCGACCACCGATGTTGGCCATGTCGGCGAACGGTGACTTCAGGCCATCCTGATATTCGTCATCGAGCGGCATGCGCCAGCAAGTGTCGTTGATGTCGCGACCGGCGTCGATCAGCTCGGTGGCCAGGGTGTCGACCTTGCAAAACAGGCCGCTGTGATGATTGCCCAGCGCAACCACACACGCACCGGTCAGGGTAGCGATATCAATCACCAAGGCCGGCTTGAAGCGCTCGACGTAAGTCAATGCGTCGCACAGGATGAGGCGCCCCTCCGCATCGGTATTGAGAATCTCGACGGTTTGCCCGGACATGGTAGTGACGATGTCGCCCGGCCGGCAGGCACGCCCGCTGGGCATGTTCTCGCAGGTCGGAACCACCGCCACAACATTGATGCGCAGTTTCATTTCAGCAATTGCCGCCATGGTGCCCAGAACCGAGGCAGCGCCGCACATGTCGAACTTCATTTCGTCCATGTCGGGGGCCGGCTTTAACGAAATGCCACCGGTGTCAAAGGTGATGCCTTTGCCGACCAGTACCACCGGTGCACGTTTGGCGGCGGCACCCTGGTAATGCATGACGATGAATTTGGGCGGCTGCTCGGAGCCCTTCGCAACTGCCAGGAAGGCACCCATTTTCAGCGCTTCGATCTGCTTTTGATCGAGCACTTCAACGCGCATTTTGTGACTGCGGCCGAGCTTGCGGGCGCGTTCGGCCAGGTAGCCTGGCGTGCACAGATTCGGCGGCATGTTCGAGAGATCTTTTGACAGGTCGCAGCCATTGGCCAGTGCGATCGCTCGATCGACCTCGGTGCGCAGCCGTTCGTCTTGTGCCGCCAGCAAGAAGCTGATTTGCTGACCGCCGCTGGCTGCTGGCTCCTTCTTGGTTTTGAAGGCGTCAAATTTGTAGGACACCTCACGCATGATCAAAATTTGGCTGCGTATCTTCCAGCTCACGGCCCGATTACCAACCGGCGCTTCATGCAGCAGTGACACCGCATCGGCCGATGAAAGTTGTGCGAGCTGACGAAAAGCGGCACGGATCGAATCACCAAAACTGCGATCGCTGAGTTCGCCGGCATCACCAAACGAAACCAGAATCACCCGGGCGATGGCCCGTCCAGTGTGTACCAGCAAGCTTGAACCGGCCTTTGCAGGCAGGTCGCCGGACTTCAGCGCGCGCGCAATAGCACCGTCCAGGGCCGCATCCAGGGCAACCGCGCTGGCGCTCAATTGTTTGTTCGAGGCGACAGGAACCAACAGGCAGCTTGTCTTCAGTCGCTCGAAGCCCGAGACCTTTATGCTAAATTCCATTGATCCTCCGTCACCAAATGACTTTGCATTATAAGTGAGCGTTACCGCCCCATGCTGTTCAAGAAGGCCCTTCGACGCGATCTGGTGAATCTGGCCGGCGTTATTTTTGCGACGCTGTTTACCATCATGGTGACCACCACGCTGATCCGATTACTCGGCCGCGCCGCTGGCGGCAGCGTTGATACCGGTAGTGTGGTGCCACTGATTGCGTTTGGTTCGGTCAACTTCTTGCCGGTGTTGTTGGTGCTGACGCTTTACATGGCGGTGCTGGTGGCCTTGAGTCGCGCATATCGCGATTCCGAGATGGTGATCTGGTTTGCCAGTGGTCAATCGATCCTTGCCTGGGTTCGGCCGGTGCTGTCATTCGCGCTGCCGTTTGTGCTGTTGACGGCGATCGTCGCGTTGGTGGTGGCACCGTGGGCCGCCCGCCAGACCAGCCTGTATCAGAAACGATTCGAGCAGCGCGAAGACGTCTCGCAAATTGCGCCGGGCCAGTTTCGTGAATCGGCGTCGGCCAATCGGGTGTTCTTCGTTGAGTCGCTCAGTGATGATCAGACCACGGTGCGTAACGTTTTTGTCAGCCAAACCGATGGTGACCGATTGATCGTTGTGGTCTCGGCGGTTGGCAAGATTGAAACCGAGGCCAATGGCGATCGCTTTCTGGTGCTCGAGAAAGGCCGCCGTTACGATGGTCTGCAGGGCAAACCGGAATACAAGCTGATGGAATTCGAGCGCTACGGAGTGCGGCTCGATCAAAAGGCATCAAAACTTGAAGATGAATCCTCGAAGATCAAGGACACGCTCGATCTGATCACCGATCCCAGTCCACGCAATCTGGCGGAGCTGTTGTGGCGGCTCAGCCTGCCTGTGTCAGCGATCATGCTGGCGCTGCTGGCGATTCCGATTTCGGCGGTCAATCCGCGGATTGGCCGATCGATCAACCTGATCTTCGCGCTGTTGTTGTATGTCATTTATAACAACCTGGTGTCGCTGGCACAGGGCTGGGTGGCGCAGGGCAAATTACAGTTCCCGATTGGTCTGGTGATTGTTCATCTGGCGATGGCCGTGGTGATCCTGATTTTGTTCTGGCGTCGTCTGACGCTGCCTCGCCCATGGCTGTGGCGCATGAACCTGCGCCGGCTCAATGCAGGGCGCCCGTCATGACCCTGATCGGTCGTTACTTGCGGCGTGAAATCCTCGGCGCAGTGTTGTTTGTGCTGTTTGGATTTCTGGCACTGTTCGCATTCTTTGACTTTATCAAGGAGCTCGAAGAAGTAGGGCGCGGCGGCTACAAAATGCAGCATGCCTTGCTCTATGTCGGTCTCGCCGTGCCCAGCCATGCCTATGAATTGATGCCGATTGCCGCGCTGATCGGTACTATTTATGCGTTGGCGCAATTTGCGTCGCACTCGGAGTTCACGGCTATGCGCGCGGCCGGTCTCGGGCGCAGCATGGCGCTGCGCTACATTGCGCAGGTCGGACTGATCCTCGCGCTGGCGACTTTGCTGATCGGCGAAGTGCTGACGCCGCCGGCTGAAAAGCTGGCGCAGCGTATTCGCTTGTCGGCATTGGGCGCATCGGTGGTGAATCAGTTTCGCTCGGGCTTGTGGATCAAGGATACGATCAAGGACCCGGATGGCCAGGTGCGCCGTACCCGATTTGTCAACGTTCAAGAAGTGTTGCCCGATACCAGTTTGAAAGGCGTGCGTGTGTTCGAATTTGATCCGAGCCTGCGATTGAGCGAGGTACTGGCCTCATCAACCGGGCGCTTTGAGCCACCGGGGGCCTGGCGGCTGACCGATGTGCAACGGACCGATTTTTCGGTGTCGAATCCGGCCG
>JANORY010001049.1:0-2262 GCA_031415535.1 Burkholderiales bacterium
CGAACGCGATCTGAGCGGTCGGGCCGATCTGGCCGAAGTCTGCAGCGCGATGACGCTATTTGCCGAGTTTTCGTCGCGCAAAGCGCTGCAGGTGTTGGCCGCCGAACACAGTGAGCGCCACGGTTTGCCACTCGATGAAGCCGGCATCGTACAAGATCTGCTGATCATCGCCATGGGCAAGGCCGGTGGCGGTGAGTTAAATGTCTCCTCCGATCTCGATGTGGTCTTTGTGGTCCGCGATGACGGCGAGTGTAGCGGCGTAACGCTGACCGGCAACCGGGCCCGGGTGTTATCGAGCGCCGAGTTCTACCACCAGTTGGCCCGCCAGTGGATCGCGTTGATGTCCGAGAACGACGAATTCGGATTTGTGTTCCGGATTGATTCGCGGCTGCGTCCGAATGGCGACTCCGGGCCACTGGTGGTCACGCTGTCGATGCTGGAGCATTATTTTTTCAGCCAGGCCCGCGAATGGGAGCGTTTCGCATGGCTGAAGTCGCGCTGTATCGCCGATTCAGGCCTCGCACCGCCCGCCCAAATCGGCCAGGATCTGGAGCTGCTGGAAGCGATGGTTCGGCCGTTTGTGTTCCGGCGTTATCATGACTTCAATGCCTTCAACGCCCTGCGCGCACTTCACGCCAAGATTCGCAACGAGGTCGGCAAAAAAGATACGCTGCGCGAGGGCTCGTATGACGTCAAGCTTGGGCGCGGCGGGATTCGCGAGATCGAATTTATTGCGCAACTGTTTCAAATCGTGCGCGGCGGGCGCGATGCCGATCTGCGTTCGCTAAGCACCTTAAAGACACTGGCAACGCTCGCTGAGAAACGCCTGTTGCCGGAGCACGATGCCGAAGACTTGGCGCAGGCCTACGATTTGCTGCGCCGAATCGAACATGCGCTGCAATATCGCGAAGATGCTCAGACCCATCGGCTGGCGTTGGCGGCACCGGCACGCGCCAGGATTGCGGCCATGCTCAGACTTTCGCCGACGCAGTTCGAAGAGCAATTGTTGGCAGCAACCCAGGCCGTGCAAGGGGTGTTTGATCAATTGCTGAACGAGTCAGCCAGCCGACAAGGCTCGATTGAACTCGACGGCGAGCCGCCCGACGCGACGGTTTCTGATAAGGTCGCAGTCTCGGATACTCACTCAATTGCTGACCAGGACGAAGATGCATCAAACCTGCCTCAAGCAACCCAACTGCTAGCCGATCCGGAACTGGTTCAACGCATCGACACGCTGCGCGCCTCGGTCAAGTTCCAAAGCGCCCGTCCGGAAACACAACAATCGATCACGCAGTTGCTGGCCGGTGCCCAGGCTTCACAGTCGCCGGCGGTCGGCATTATTCGGCTGATTGATTTGATCGAAACGGTGATTGGTCGGCCAGCCTACCTAGCCCTGCTGGCCCTCTACCCAAGGGCGCTGTCACGGGTACTGAAGATGCTGAGCCAGGCGAAATGGGCGTCCGAATATTTGAACCGTCACCCGATCGTGCTCGATGAGCTGCTCGATGGCCAGTTGCTCGAGCCGGTGCTTTATAAACCGTGGGGCGACGCGCTGGCCGGCCAGCTCAGGGCAGCCGTCCACGACGGCACACCGGATATCGAACGACAAATGGACCTGGCGCGCGAAGCGCATCATGCGCAAGAGTTCAGGCTGCTGGCGCAAGACATTGAGGGGCTGCTGAGCGTCGAACGCTTATCAGATTATTTATCCGAACTGGCCGACCAGACACTCGAAGTGGTTCTGCAGGTGTTGTGGGCGCAACTACCCGGGCGGATTCGAGAGGAACCGCAGTTTGCCATCATTGCCTACGGCAAGCTGGGCGGCAAGGAACTCGGCTACGCATCCGATCTCGACCTGGTGTTCCTGTACGACGATGACGATGAACGTGCACCCGAAATCTACGCTCGGCTGGCGCAGCGGCTGTCAGGCTGGTTGTCGCTTCGAACCGCCGCCGGGATTCTGTTCGACATCGACGTGCGGTTGCGCCCGAATGGCAATGCCGGAATGTTGGTGACTTCAGTCAAGGGCTTTCACGATTATCAACGCGAATCTGCCTGGGTCTGGGAACATCAGGCACTGACCCGTGCCCGGTTTGCTGCCGGCAACCGGGACATCGGCATGCAATTCGAGGCGATTCGGCAACAGATCATTTCGCAATTCAGGGAGCCGAATCAGCTCGCCGCCGAAGTCCTCACCATGCGCCAGAAGATGCTCGACGGTCATCCGAATCGCACCGCTCTGTTTGATCTCAAACATGACCG
>JANORY010001050.1:0-9856 GCA_031415535.1 Burkholderiales bacterium
CCGGCGCAATGATTGAGCTCTGGCAGGCCAATGCCGCCGGGCGATACGTGCATCCGATCGACAAGAATCCGGCACCGCTCGATCCGAATTTCCACGGTATCACCGTGTTGCGCTCAGATGAAAATGGCTACTACCGATTCGTGACCATCAAGCCCGGCGCTTACCCGGCACCGGGCGGGATACGCACGCCGCACATTCACTTCAGCGTGACCTCACAAAACTACCGACTGGTCGCGCAGATGTACTTCCCCGGCGAAGCGTTAAACGAACAGGACATGTTGCTCTCGACGATGGCCGCCCGCGCTCGTGATCCGGCCAGTGTGATTTGCAAGGTCGTTGAATCGACTGATCCGGGCATCCAGAAATTCGAGTGGGATATTGTGCTGATGCAGGCTTGAGTGGGCCAGTGTCGCATACCTCAATGCTAGGGCGGAGAGTCCGAAGTCTGCGACGTACCTGCGGAAGAAGGCAGCCGACCGTCGGTCACAACTCCGGGTTGCGCCGCTTGATTCGCACTGAACTTCGCCAACAGTGCATCGATATCTCATCCTACATCGGCAAGCATCTTCTGGCGAATCTGATGAATCTCTTCCACAACTGGGTCAGTTCACATCGTCATCTCCCAAAAGTTGTAACGGCGTCAACAAGATGTCGACTCCGGAAACAGCAGACGCATCGATATGCAAAGCGTCGACAAATGCCTTCTGCAGCAGCGATCGGGTCACCGATACCTGCCTCGTCCATCACAAACTGCGAGACGAACAACTCGTAGTTTGATCGCTGACCCTCCCACCACTTAATTGTCGTCGCCTGATGGCCAGCCGTGATCCCGCTCGCGTGATTTGCAGGGCAGTTGAATCGAATGATCGAGTCACCCTGAAATTCGATTTGGATATTTTTCTGATGTTGACTAGATAGTGAACAAGCATGCCATTAAATAGTACAATTAGCCTATAAGTGTTATATTTAATGGAATGTCAAAATCCTCTGTTCATCTTGAATTTTTACCTCGTCAGGCGCGCCAGCAGTTGCTGTTGCTGGGCGAAAATTTGACGATCGCGCGCAAGCGCCGACGTGAATCGCTGCGCACCTGGGCGGCACGCCTTGGGGTTTCGGTACGTACGGTGCAACGCATGGAAGCGGGAGATCCGGGTGTCGGCGTTGGTATCTACGTCAGCGCGCTTTGGGTCATTGGCCGAGTTGGCGCGCTACCTTCTTTGGCCGATCCCGCGCTCGACCTGGGCGCGTTGCAATTGAGTATTCGGGAAGCTTCGCAGCGCGGATTGGCAAACGGCGCGAAAAATAATGACGATTGATGTTCGCTTGGCAATGCCCGCAGCCAACGGATTGGGCATGCGCAATGTGCTGTACCTCTGGTCGCTTGCAAATCCTGCCGAGAAAAGACTCGTCGGAACGCTGCGACTGTTGGCCGCGACTGGAGCGCAAGCTAACGGCGTGTCGCTAACCTATGCTCCCAGTTGGTTGGATAATGGCTTTGCGTTGAGCGAAGACCTGCCCCTTCAACCCGGCGAGAGAATGCCTACCGAACGTGACAGTGCGGTTGGCGCGGTCGATGATGCGCGACCTGACCGCTGGGGTGAACGGGTGATTCGCCACCTGCTGAATCCGCCCCGTTTGAGCACCCTGGACTATTTGTTCTATGCCGGAGACGAACGATTTGGCGCGCTCGGCGTTTCGCTCGATTCGGAAAACTATTCGCCCTTCGAGAGCAACTCGTTGCCGACGATTGACGACGTACCGGCAATCTTCCGACTGGTGCGTGCCGTTGAAAATCGGGAACCGATCACGCCACAACTGAAGCGGCTCATTGCCCCGGGCGCTACCTTGGGTGGTGCGCGACCGAAGGCATTGGTCGCCATCGGCAAGCGACCCTGGGTGATCAAATTCGCCGAGCACGGTGATACGTTCGACAGCCCTGCCGTCGAACATGCCGCAATGACGCTGGCACGACGCGTCGGCATTAACAGTTGCGATACCCGGCTACTGAGCTTTACACAGGCGCAACAAACGTGTCACGCCTTGCTCGTCAAACGGTTTGATCGAGATGGCGTGAAGCGCCGGCACGCTCTATCAGCGCGGGTTGCGCTCAACGCGGCGGGCACCGGTCTGGGTTACCCCGAGTTGGCGCTACTCATGCGACGGCGCGGTACGGCGTCTGAAATCGAAAAAAACGGCGAGCAAATATTTCGTCGCATGATCTTCAATATTCTGATCGATAACACCGATGACCATGAAAAAAATCATGCGCTGTTGCGGAACGCCGAGGGCCTCTACGAGTTGGCACCGGCCTTCGATGTGTTACCCAGTGGCCTTGGCTTGGGCTATCAGCAATTTCGAGTTGGCAATCGCGGCGCCGAATCCAGCGTGGAAAACGCCTGTTCAGAGGCATCAGCGTTTCGATTGACCCGACCCAAAGCACGAGCCATCGCGGCGCACATCGCACAAATTGTCGGCGGCTGGCAGTTGCACTTCAAGCGCGTTGGTGTGGCGCCCAAGGATATTGCGCAGCTATCGCACACCATCGACGGGCCTCGACTGCTGACGCAGCGTTCGGCTCTGCTCAAAACTTAAGAGCGCTTGAAAACGCTAAGGAACGTTTAGGAACGTTTAGGAACGCCTTAACAATGCTTAAGGACAAGCGCTTTGCACCGCGACTATCCCTCGCTCATGCTTTCACCCCGGCAGATTCGCTGGACGTGAGCAAGATCTCAGAGGAGGATCGACATGAACAAATTCGTTCCAGTACTGTCGAATCTGTCCGCCAATCCGCGACTTTATGATCGCCCCAGCTTCGATGTCGAAAAAGATTTGATGCCGGACAGTCTGTTGGCCGAGCACCCGTGGTTGCTTTACATCAACGCCAAAGTACCCGCGACAACGCTTGCGGAGTTCATTGCGCTCGCCCGCGCAAAACCCGGCGAGCTTACCTATGCGACCACCGGCGTCGGAGGGTTTCAACATTTGACTGCCGAGTGGTTCCAGAATTGGGATTGACAGCTTCAGCGATGATTTTCGGATTCGACGAGATTCGCAGGAATGCGAGATGAGTCGGCGGGCAAGTAGCCCAGCAACGCCTGCCGGTACTCTCAAACCAATGGTGCGCGGGCCGGTGATGAACATGCTGCGGCCAGGCGAGCGCAATCAGCACATTCACGTCGAGCAAATAGCTTGTTGATTCTTTGGCGGCACCGCTGGTCTGTTCAACGGCCGATGACGCCGCTGGGCCTTTAGGCCGAATCCGAGCGATCTTCGTCAATCTTGACCTGTTCAGGCCCGAAGGGCATCGAAGACTTCGGAACAGAAAACACCGGAAATCCGTTCTTGGGTTTGCCCATGTTCGGTTGCGAACTCATGCTCAGACCTTTAGCAGCGAGTTCAGAGATAACGTCTCCGAGCGCCATCGAGCGAGCTTGGGCGAGTCGCCTGGCCGCATTCAGAACGATCGGATCAATGTTGAGTGTGGTGCGCATCAACGCATCGTGGCAGGTGCGTCATGGCGTCAACTTTTTTGCAGCACTGGACTGCCGGCACAAGCCAAGTGTGATCTATACGATTTCTGTCGCCATGCCGAGTTTTCTTGCGGCTTCAATTTGCTTGAGGTCGCTGGAAACGAACAAATCGACGCCAATCGCCAGGGCACTGCCAAGATGAATTGCATCCATGGCCCGCAATGTGTTGCCTTCCAAAGCCAATATGCTTTTTGAAAGCACTGTCGCTGTGACATCGCAAATGGTTGCATCTTCAATGTCACTCAACAAGGTTCGTTTGATTCGCCGGTAGTCCTCGCTGGCAAGTTGGCCCTCTCGTTGTATTCTGCAAAATGCGGATACCACTTCGGGCAGAACGATCGCTGACAGAATGACTTGATCGGCCCGGCCGCACAATTGCTGAACACGGTCAGAGTTGGTTTCCTGAATATATCGCTTCGCCCAGGCCGAACTGTCAAAGAAAATTTTCACGGGCTATTTGCCCTCGCGCTCGGCCAAAATAATTCGGCTCAGTGACACGCCTTCAATGACTAACGGCTGTGGCTTGCTGCGCTTCCAGGACGGCAAATCAGGTTCAATGGGTCGAATTTCAGCAATCGGTTTTCCGTTGCGCAGAACCCGCACGGTTTCACCCGCCTCAACCAAATCAAAAAAGTGCGCGGCACGACTCCGCAATTCAGTAAAAGTAGTCTGCTTCACAGTAGTTACGCCCTCGGTGTACGCATTGATGTACTGTAGAGTGTACATCAGAACTTCCGCGGTGAAATCATGACGACCCAGAAAGCTCGGCACCTGAGGCACCGGGTGCGTTGCGAGGAGGCTCAAGAGACTGAACCGCGCGTCGAATTAGCAAAATAGCATCTGCTCAGCATCGTTTGAGGACGGCGGCATACCTCAGGCGCAAACTGCTCCGGTCATCACAGAGGCGGCGAGCATGAACCGTTCCTTGATCCCCGCCGCACTTGAGTGCCGCGCTCGCCATGCAGGTGGTGGTGGAGAATCGCTCCGGCGCAAACCGGTCGATTGCCGCCGAGGCGTTCAAGCGCGCAGCGCCCGACGGCGATAACCCTGATGTTGGTGCCGAGCGCTGTAACGATCTTCGCACCGTTCATCAACTCTAAGCTGCGCTGCGACCCGGCCAAGGACTTCGCGCTCGTGTCGCTCGCCGCGAGTTTCCGGCTCGCCCTCGCGGTGGGGTCGAGCGCCAAGGTCAAGACCCTCGGCGACTACTTCGAATCGGTGCGCGCACAACCGACCCAAGACGGCCATGGTGTACCGAACCTGGGCGGACAGGCGCATTTTTTCGGTTTGATGCTGGTGAACTCGACCAAGCTTGCGCTTAGCTCGGTCCCCAACAAGGACTCGGCCCCGCTCGTCACCGCTCGTCACCGATCTCGTGGCGGGACACCTGTCAGCGGGGATTTCGCCGCTGTCGGATCTCGTCAAACCGCACGAAGCCGGCAAGCTGCGGGTGCTCTCCACGTCTGGTGTCGCGCGCTCGCCCTCTGCGCCCGATGTGCCGACCTTTACGGAACTCGGTTTCCCCGACATCGCCGGCAATTATTGACAGGCGGAATACACCACGGCCGGTACACTGCGCGTCACGATCGATCGATTGTCGGCCGCCATCGCTGCCGCGCTGAGAATGGAGGAGGTGAAACAGAAGTTATTGGCGGTCGGACTCGAGCCGGTCAGCAGCACGGCGAACGAACTGGCGACTCGTGATGCTGGTGAGAAGCTGAAATGGATGCTGATCGTGAAGGCTTCTGGGTGTCGGGCTGATGAATGAAGCCTACGCAATTCTTGAGCAAGTAACAGACGACTCAAGACTGACTTTTCCACACGTTCATCGAAGGCAATTCAATGAAAAATATTCCCGCACTCATGCACTCGGGCAATTGGTGGATGGGCAGCGGCGAGAAGTTCGACCCCGAGAGCACCGTGGCCGTTCCCGCCGGAAGTTATGTCGTGCATTACCGGAGCAAGGTTCACTACGACGGGGCCAAGGGTGAGGAGGTGGTCGTCCAGGTTTCGGGCATGGGGCCGGCGACCGCGACCTTGGTCGAGAAACGTTAGCCCAGAGATTTCGAAACATTCGGTGTGTCGAAATAATCGGTGGTGACAACCTCCAGTTGATATGACAGAATACTTTAAATCTGTCATTTTCAATAAAACTGCCAGGAGTTAACATGCAGGTTCACACAGTCAAGTTGTCAAAGGAGGGCAGGGTCCTGATTCCGGCCGAGGTTCGCGCTGACCTGGGCTTGCAAGAGGGTATGAGCTTGAGCCTGCGGGTAGAGAATGGCGAAATTCGGCTGTTTGACCGCGCGCAGTCCCTGCGTCGAGCGCAAGCCATCGCTCGCAAATTCAAAAAGCCCGGTGAAAGTGTTGTCGATCAATTCTTGAACGAACGACGCGTAGCGGCCGCTCGCGAATGACTCGTGTGTTCGACGCCTCAGCCGTTTTGGCGGCCGTCTTCGACGAGCCCGGGGGCGAAAAGGTGGCTGAGTTCTGGGCCGACGGTGAGAATCTGATCAGTTCAGTCAATTATGCCGAGGTTGTGAGCAAGCTCAATGATCGTGGACTGTCTAACCTTCAGGTCTCCATCGTGCTGGAAGGCGTGCCCTTGAAGATTCTCGACTTTGATCAGGCCAGCGCGTTAGCGACCGGTCTCATGAGAAAAGCGACGCGCGAGTTGGGCTTGTCGCTCGGTGACCGCGCTTGCTTGGCGACCGGGCGTATTCAGGGCGCTGAGATTATCACCGCCGAGCGTTTGTGGAAAATTCTGAGGGGCTATTCGATCAAGCTGATTCACTGAGTGTTTTGGAACCAGTCGATGAAATTTGCGTCGGAGTGTACGTTCGGCGAATGCCCGCCAGGCGCATGCATGCCCTGTTGAATTAGCAAGATTTAGCAACCGCTTAGCAACGTTAAAGGACGGCGTCAGCATCCGCCGCGCAAGCCGTCAGCAATTCAGCGGTCCGCTCGAACCCGACGATTTGGGTGTCGGACTGCTGCCATGCTTGCGAGCCGGCGTAAATGAGGCCGCCACCATTGGGCGGTTACGAAGCGCCGGTTGTGACGAGCTTGGCGAGGTGTTTGAGTCCTTTGAAGTAATCGCTATTGATCGTTAGACCAGACTTGATCTCGATCGGATATAACTCCAACGCGAATTCCAGAATGAGGTCGACTTCCGCCCCGTCGCTGTCGCGATAGAAGTAGAGGTTGTCGCGCAATCCTCGATTAAGGCGAAACTTCAGGGCTTCCATCATGACCATGTTTTCGAATTACGGGCCTCGCAACGGGTGAGTCGCCAACTGCGCGGGCGCGTGCGTAATGCCCAGGTCTTGTGCGAGATTCTGCAGGTTGATCAACTGCCCAACTCGGCCCGCGCATAAACGAACGAATTTTTCAAACTGCGTTAGATCCGCGATATTGCTCAGGCTGCGAACATCGCGCTGAACGTGGGTCGCAAAGTAGTCGCTGAATACTTGAGAGGGTGGAAGCTTTTGATCAAAGATGCGCGGGTAGAAACCTGAGTGTATCCAGCCATTTGCACGATCCGGTCCTTGCTCGGAACCCGGCACTGATTCATGAGGCGGAATCAGGAACGAGTTCCCTTCGGCCGCGCGCAGTTCCTCCAGGGATAGCGGTAGCAATTTGAGCAAACCCACTCTGCCCGCAAGCGACTGGCTAACCTTGCTCACGACTTCGAGTTGCTGGCTGCCGGTTAGTATGAATCGGCCGTTCTTCTGGTCGACATCCACAATGACCTGAATGTAGGAGGCCAAGTCTGGGATACGTTGAAATTCGTCAATGATCACGCCGTCCGGAACCGTCAGCAAAAACCCTTTAGGATCAGCCTCCACCCGGACTCGCACATCAGGAGCTTCGAGATTAAAGTAAAAAAGATCGGGAAACTCCGAGCGGACCAGGGTTGTTTTGTTGTTTTGCCGATTTTTCTGGGACCGGTAACGACCACGACCGGGTAGTAACCAGCGAGACGTTTCAGATGGGCAGCCGCGAGCCGGGGGATCATTGCTCGATTCTACGAATATTCTGTAATATTATCGATCGACAATAAGTATTACAGAGAAAAGAGATTGCGACCGCAGGGCAACGACTCTCAAAGCACAATCAGAGGTTTGGTATCGTCAAAGGCTGAGGAGCTAACGCAATGCCTGCGCCGCACTCGCATTTTCCAGCCCGGCCGCTAATGTGATTGCGCGTTTGAGGTAGGCCGGGTTGGTTGTCAACCATTGCCCGACCAGACGCGCTTCGATCATTTTGGGCGCCAACAGGTTGATGTTGCGCGCGTCTCGTAACGCAGCCAGACAACTCTCCTCGTCGCCATCGAGACCCAGCAGCTCACCTTTCCAGGTCAAGGCAATGTGGTCAGTGCTGTCCGAGGACAGCGCGCGATTGGCTACCGTCAGGCCCTCGGCCAACGCCTCGGTTCTATTCGCCGCTACATTGAAGTAGACCTTTGACCATTGAATCAGCGCGATTGTGCGCCAGGCCAGTGACGACTCTGGATCGATCCTCAAGACCTGTCGGGCCAGCGCCTCGGCCTGTTCGCGGCCCTTGCTTTGGGGCTTGACCGTATCGCCGTTGGCAATCGACCAGGCGCGCAGCGCCAAACCGTAGGCGGCCAGACTTTCGGGACGCGATTTACGCGCCCAGTTACCCTCGGCCTGGTCGATCTGCGGCGCAATTGCGGCCACGATCGATCGCGTCACCTCCTCTTGCACATCAAAGATGTCGGCTAAGGTTCGATCGTATTTTTCTGCCCATAGGTGATGCCCAGTCACCGCATCAATTAACTGCGCGGTCACGCGGATGCGGTTGCTGGCATGGCGCACGCTGCCCTCAAGCACATAGCGCACCCCGAGTTCGCGGGCCACCAAGCGCACATCAACCGAGCGGTTCTCTGAAGCGCCAGACGGCGCGCTGCGTATTACGCCCTACAACCCGGATTTCGAGCGGCAAATGTTGCTTGCCGAGAGCATCATGAATCAGGATCGGGAGATCCTGAAAGTGCTCGCCAAGTAATTCGGGCTGCACTAAATGCGTGAATGGCGCAGGGTCAGGCAAGACCTTGTTTATGCAATTCACGAGATGCAACCAGCCAGGCACGGTGGTCTTGATGGAATTCGCGATAAGAACGCGATCGAATCCGCCATGGCGAGGCCTTTGCAACTGAATGTTAATGGCGATCCACCGCCCGACGCCGCGGCATTGGCAACGGCGTATGCCTACGGTCTTGCGCGAAATCATGGATTCAGCGATGGTGGCTGTCGCTGCTGTCGCTGCTGGCGAAGTCTCGGAGTCACAATTGATCGAGTGGTTTAGAGCGCGGAACGTTTGAGCGCGTAGTCGAATTCGTGACAACTCGACTGCTTCTCGGGTCGAACCCAAGCCGTCCGAATTAGCAAGAATTAGCATCCCCTTAGCAATGCTTAAGGACGCCGCCTCGCGACCAGGCTCACACTGCGGTTGTCCGTCAACTATGCCTTTAATTCGAAAGACTGATCATGAACAGCCAACGAAGAACCGTATCAACGCTCGCTGTGTTTGCCACTGCGTTGGTCACCGCCTTGTCCGCCGTCGGCGCACACGCCCAGCAGTTGGCGAAAGTCTTTCGAGTCGGCACACTCGATAACAGTACGCCGAGTAGTTCGGGTGGCCAGAGGCTCAATGTGCTCAAGGCGGAACTTGCGCGGCTGGGCTATGTGGAGGGTACCCACATCGTATTTGAATCCCGCTTCGCGGAAGGAAAGATGGATCGCCATCCCGGGTTCGCTGCCGAACTGGTCGCGATGAATGTCGACGTTATCGTGACCTATGGCGGCCCACCCACCCACCCACGCGGCGCGCAAGGCCACTACGACAATTCCGATCGTCGCAGCGCTGGTCGCAGACCCGGTCGCGATCGGCGTCGCGGCGACGCTCGCCCGGCCCGGTGGCAATATCACTGGAGTGACGAACCATGACCCTGAGCGGGCAGCGCGCCAATTGGGCCTGCTGAAGGAAATATTTCCAAAGCTCGCGCGCGTTGCATTCATGAGCGATGCGGACAATCCGGGCGCTGACGCGAGCGGCATGGCGCGATTGACAGTGTCAAAACCAGTAATGTGATGTCAAGGTATTATTGTGATGCTTAGATAGTGTCATGGTCCCATGCTTGGGAGATATTGTGCGCACGACCATTTCCATCGACGACGACGTCTTAAATGTCGCTCGGCAAAAAGCGCGGAAGGAACGTATTTCGCTGGGTCATGCAATTTCCGACCTAGTTCGACAGGGCATTCGCAACGCGAATTCAATAAAGCGCGAACGCGACAAGC
>JANORY010001051.1:0-3798 GCA_031415535.1 Burkholderiales bacterium
CATCGTCGGCCACCCGGGTGGCGTCGACGCGGCCGCCCGCGCGGTACGGGAAAGTGGTCTGAGGGTTACCGGCTTTCAGGTGCTGCGTGACTTCGAAGGCCTGTCCGGTCACTTGCATGAATACAAAGTCGATATCGCCAAATCAATGCTGGAGATGTGCAAGGCGGTGTCGGCACCGGTACTGCTGGCCTGTTCGTCGACGCTGAGCCATGCCACCGATGACTTCGATGCGATTGCCCGTGATCTGCGCAAACTCGCCATGCTGGCGCTACCACTGGGCATCAAGGTGGCGTTCGAGGGTCTGTCCTGGGGTCGACATATCAACGAGTTCTCAACGGCTTGGGACGTGGTTAGCCGTGCCAACGCACCAAATCTGGGCATTGGCATTGATTCATTCCATACCTTTGCAATGAAGACTTCGCTCGATTTGTTGGACGACATTCCGGCCGAGAAGATTTTCCTGGTGCAGTTGGCCGACTTCATGTGGCAAGACATTCGCTCGGTTGAGGAACGCATCGCGACCGCTCGACATTTCCGAGTGTTCCCCGGCGAAGGTGTGCACAGCGATCAGGTGGCAACGCTGGTGAGCCGGCTTGAACGCTTGGGCTACGATGGTGACTACAGCTTTGAGGTGTTCAACGACGATTACCAGCAGATCCCGTTGCCGAAGGTGACCGAACGGGCGCGTCGTTCGGCGCTCTGGTTGGGCGAAGATGTGTTGCGCCGTTCGGTTCCGCTGCCCGGTCAAATGCGACTACGCGCCTAATTCATAGTTTGTTTTGATGGTCAAATAGTGCAAATGTACTATTTAACGATCTGTCAAAAATTTGACGTACTAGTGGTGTTGACCCTCCCGTAAGAATTGACATTGCGCAACGTTCTAGTTGCATAAATCAATTGATTCATTACGGAGGGAAACATGAACACTTTCGCAGGTGGCGGGCGGCTTCGGTCTGCTCTATTTTCGGTAGGTCTGGTGGCGGTGCTGGCGGCCTGCGGTGGTGGTGGCGGAGGCGGTGAATCGACAACTACCGCAGTCAGCTCGGGTGGGACGGCGGTGCCGATTTCGAACCTTGACGCTTCGACCTTCATGATCGGTATTACCACGGTTGGGCCGGGCGGACAGCGCACCACCATTCACGGGACCGGATTTGCGGTCGGCGACAATCTGATTGCCACTAACGCACACGTTACCCAGGGTGTGCTCGACAACGCCCGCCTCCTTGCCCCACGTCAAGAAAAAATAACCGCTGTTACCGCCTACCAGTCGGAGACTGGCAGGGCGTTTCCGCTGCTGACCGCTATTACACATCCTTCCTGGAACGGCGACACTCGCAGCCCAGACGTCGGTCTGTTCGTATCACGGGAAGTGTTGACTGCAAAACTGACGCTCGATGACCCACAGTCAACCGCTCGGCTGCGCAAGGGCGATCCCATGCAGTTGAACGGCTTCCCGGGCGTTTTGTTTGAAGCGGTCTACCCGAATTTTCAGCCCGGCTTAAGCGTACCCAAATCCAATCTTTTTAGCTGCAATATCCAAACCATTGAAGCCTTCGATTCGCGAAAGGTCGTCGACCCGACCAATGTCGCTACGTTTGAAATGTATACCCATGGTTGCGACACCTCGGGGGGTACCAGCGGATCGCCAATTCTGAACAACGGCAAAGTGTTTGGCGTGCATAACGCCGGTATCACGCTGCAATTTCAGGTTACCGCCAATCAGCAAGGACAGCAGCGGCTTGTTCAGGTGCCCTTGGCAGTCGGTAGCTGGGGCGTGCATGTCAAACATCTGCACAATTTGATCGCGCTGAATCAAACGGGGGTACTTGAGGCCGACAAGCGTTTCGACTTGCCCCCGTCTGACTCATTGGTTGCGTCCCGAGCCACCGGCGGGCAAGTCGCCGGTCCAGGCGGCACCGGCAGTAGTTACCGAGGCACGGTGAGCAACGCCAGCAATGCCAACGTTACCCATCAGGTTCAAATTGCGGTTGCATCGAATCTGGCGGTTACCGGTACTACCAGTTGGCCTGCCAATCCCTCACGCAATTTGGCGGCACGCACGTTCACCTTAACCGGTGTGGCGCAGACGGACGGCCGAATCGAATTCAGGGATAACACGCCCGAAGTGGTACCGGGCTTTCGTCGCGGTGTTTACACGGGATCCCTGAACGGTGCCAACGGAGTATTTACGGGTCAGTACTATGAACTCAACGCCGCGGCCAATGAATTGACCTATTTTGGTGATTGGACCGCGAGTCGCTGATCGCCGTTGCGATTTGCGCCGCTATTCATGGAAAGCCTGGCTCGGGAATGAATCAGAACGACAATGCTGATCCGGTCAACGCCCTGATTCTGAAGCTCTATCAGGGCGCGACCAGCGTACCGTTCTCGCGCTTCCAGGACTGGGCCCTGGAACAACTCTGCGGCGTCATCCGTTTTGACGCCGCCTGGTGGGGCAAGGCCTTGACTGAGCCGCAGAAAATTCTGCGGGTTCAGATCACTAATGCCAGCGAAGACATGCTCAAGGACTATGAGCGGGTGCAGGAACATGATTTCTTTCGCGACGCGATGTTGGCAGCGCTCGGTAAAACGATCAATTTGTCCGATCTCATCACCCGCAAGGACTTCGAGCGCTCCCCGCTCTACACTCGATATGGACGTAAACACCGGATCGAAACTGCTTTAGGTACGGTGTTATTGGAGCCGGTTTCCTCCATGACCGAGTTTTTGACTATCTGGCGATTTGACGCGCGCTGGCCGTTTTCAGATATGGATCGGGTGCGCAAGGAGCGTTTGATGCCGCATCTCGTCGAAGCCAACCGGATCAGTCGTCTGGTCTCGCTCGGCAAGGTCGCCAATAGCGGTGAAGGTAAGTCCGAGATTCGACCCTGGGCCGTGGTTGGCGCTGAAGATGCCTGTTTGATCGAGGTCAATGGTGGCTTTGTCGAGCTGGCTAAACGTGAGTGGCCGGAGTGGCGTGGTGCCATCATGCCGGCCGTGATTCGCAAGAATATCCAGCAAGCGCAACCGTATGCCGGCGAACACATTTACCTGGAAATCACCGATGTCGAAGGTTATCGGCTGGTTTTGGCACGCCCGATCCTGCCGGTCGATCGGCTCGGCCGGCGCGAACGCGTGGTGGTGCAACGGTTCTGTGCTGGTCAGTCGTATCGCGAAATTGCCGCCGAACTGGGTACAGCGCCGGCGACGGTCAGAAATCAGCTTTCGCAGGTCTATGTGAAGCTTAATGTCCACAATCGTATCGAGTTACTCGGTGCTCTGAGCGACGCCGGTATTGACCCGGAGCTTTTGGCGCCGCACAGGGCGAATCAGCCGAGCCCCTGAGTTAATTCTTGACCTCTCCTATGTACTAGAAGGTGCACTACGCAGTACTAAATTGTTCAACATCGGAGACACGGTCCTTGTTGCGCATGCTGCTACGCCGACTGGCACTGTCAGTGCCGTTGTTGCTGCTGGTCACCCTGTTGACTTTTTTGCTGAACAGCCTGGCACCGGGCGATCTGGCGCGCACGATGATGCAAGGCGAGGGCACCGAGGAGCAGTACCAGGAACTCAAGCGTGAGTTGGGCCTGGATCGACCGCTGGTGGTGCGGCACCGAAGACGCAACGCTCACGAAGCTGATGGACGAAGCTGCCAATCTACCACTGGCGAACGCCGAGGCTGCCTGGAAAAAGGTCTATGCACACGTAGTTGATCTGGCCTGGTTTGCGCCGATTGCGGCGACCCATACCGTGTACTTTGCGACCAGCGATATCAAGACGCCGAAGATCGGCCAG
>JANORY010001052.1:0-1787 GCA_031415535.1 Burkholderiales bacterium
TCGCCGTGGAAAAGTGATGGAATCAGCGCAACAACCTTGGGCGTCACAGGTATTTTGTGGATCACGATGACTCAAGTGATCGCAACCGCCGCCGGCGGCTATTTAGCGGGCAGACTGAGGGGGCGTTGGCTCGGTGCGCACCCGGATGAGGTTTACTTTCGAGACACCGCCCACGGCTTTTTGTCCTGGGCCGTCGCTTCGCTGCTGAGTGCTGCCTTATTGACCAGCGTCATCGGTTCAATCATTAACGGTGGTGTACAGGCCGGCAGTGCAGCGGCCGGTGGACTGGCCGGCAGCGAGACCGTGTCCAAAGCGGTGGGGGCTGCCGGCGCGATGCCTTCTTCAGACTATTTTGTCGACTCCTTGTTTCGAAAAGAAACGGTTGGTGTTGCACCTGGCAACGGCCAGCCGAACGAAGGCGCTTTAGCTTCCGGAAATAGCAACGCCGAGGTATTGCGTATTTTCACCAACTCAATGCGCAGCGGCGCGCTACCGGCCGAGGACCTCAAGTACATCGGCCAACTAGTGGCCATGCGAACCGGTCTTTCTCAGGGTGATGCCGAAAAGCGTGTGACCGATCGCTACTCGAGGTTGCAGGCCAATCTGAAAACCCTTGAGACTGATGCACGTGCGGTTGCTGACAAGGCCCGCAAGGCGTCGGCCTATCTTGCGTTGTGGTTCTTCATCTCGCTGCTGATGGGTGCTTTCGCCGCTAGTCTGGCTGCGACTTACGGCGGCCGACTTCGCGATCTTTAGTCGATCCTGTTACCAATAATTTATCTGAATGTTCAACTTGCTGTAGACATCAGGGAGAGCGTCATGCGTTCGCTACTACTGTTATTTCTGGGTATTCCAATTCCCATCATTATTCTGATTGCGTTGTTCGTTAATTAATTGGGAATCCGAATGAAAATTGAGACTCAAAACACACCCGAACTGATTCAGTTGGGCAAGCTGTTGGCGGACCTGTCGGTCGCGATGCTGGCCACGTCGGAGCCGGATGGAACCTTGACCAGTCGGCCGATGTCAGCGCTCGAAATGGATAGCCAGGGTGCCATCTGGTTCTTTACGGATTCGAGATCGTCCAAGGTTGAGCAACTGGCGAAGATCAACTTGAGCTTCGCAGACCCAGACAACGCCTGCTATGTGTCATTGGCTGGTCGTGGCGAAATCATAGTTGATCATGCGAAGAATGAACGATTGTGGCCGCCAAGCCGATCGGCATGGGATCGCACGACACGCTGACCGGCTTATCGGAGCCAGTGCTGAGCCGAGCGCCGTGAACACGGATCAGGAGCCTGCCAGCTTGGCGCTTTGACCATGTGAGGCTGGCCTTCGAAGGAAGCTGCGATCGATGTTCTGACCGGCTTCCTGAGCGAAGATGGGTGCGCCTACGGCCGCCCGTGAGCGTGGCACTGAGCAAAACCGGTACTGTTCTGGGTGCCGACGATGTCGGCAATATTGTCTGGGAAGTGCGCGCCAATCCTTAGTCCGAACTTTGACCTTCACGCAAGCCCAAGCCCAAGCCCAAGCCGGCGTCGAGTAACTTGGTCAATTCCTGCGGATCGATCGGTTTGACCAGATGATGGTCAAAGCCTGCGTGCTGCGATCTGCGTCGATCATCGTCCTGGCCCCAACCGGTCAACGCCAATAAAACCATGCTTTTGCCCCACGGCTGCAGACGAATATGTCGAGCCACCTCGTAGCCATTGATCCCATGTAAGCCGATGTCCAACAGCGACACGTCAGGAAGGAATGACGCGGCCGCAGTAATTGCGGTCGCGCCG
>JANORY010001053.1:0-2221 GCA_031415535.1 Burkholderiales bacterium
TGGTGATACCCCGAACCGGGTCAATCGCCTCGAAGGTCGGCCCGGCGGTGATCAATACGCGTTTGCCGGCGAGCAGCTTAGGCGCGAAAAAAGCGATCAAGGCTTCCAGCAGCGCTGCCGGTTCAAGCATCCGTCCATCGCCCGTTTCGCCGCAGGCCTGATCGCCGCTGTCCGGACCCAGCACCTGAACGCCGTCGGCGCGCAGCAGCGCCGCATTGCGTTGCGTCGCCGGATGATTCCACATTTGCCGATTCATCGCCGGCGCAATCAGTAGCGGGCAGTCGCGGGCGACGCACATCAGGCTGAGTAATTCATCGCACAGGCCGTGCGCCAGTTTGGCCATAAAATCGGCCGAGGCGGGTACCACCATGATCGCGTCGGCACCGCGCGACAGATCAATATGCGGCATATTGTTGGCAATGCGTGGGTCCCATTGGTCGGTGTACACGGTGCGTCCGGTCAGCGCCTGAAAAGTCACCGGTGTCACAAAGCGGGTTGCCGATTCGCTCATGACCACTTGCACAGTGGCACCGGCGCGTTGCAGGCTGCGCGCCAGCTCAGCCGCCTTGAAGCCGGCAACCCCGGCGCTGACGCCCAGCACGATATGCCGGCCGCTGAGTTCACCGGCCGGTGTGCCGGCAGATGCGCCGACAGATGTGCCGGCAGGTGCGCCGGCAGATGCGCCGGGCGTAGCGGAATCGGCCATCACGGTTTACTCTTTCGAACGCGACGTATTTCGTCGAAGATCAGCAACACGGCGCCGATCGAAATGGCACTGTCGGCGACGTTGAACGCCGGGAAAAAGTAGCGCTCGTAATACACGAGCAGAAAGTCGACCACCTGGCCGCGGAAAATTCGATCGATGACATTGCCGATCGCGCCGCCAAGAATCAGCGCCAGCGCAAGGGCGAACAAGGTTTGGCCGGCGTGGCGCAGCAACAGATAAATGATGAACACCGCCGCGACCAGCCCCAGCGTAATGAAGAACCAGCGCTGCCAGCCGGCGGCGGAGGCCAGAAAACTGAAGGCCGCGCCCTTGTTGTAGAGCAAGGTCAAATCGAAGAAGCCAGCGATGATCGCCTTGCGTTCGGCAAACGCAAAACTGCGCACGATCAAAGCCTTGGTTAACTGATCGAGCAAGATGATCAAGGTCGCCAGCATCAGCCAGGAGCCGACCCCGCGGCGTGAGGATTTAGCCAAGTTCCCGAAACTCCTAAGCAAAGCGGCGACGATCACCGGCGCCAAAAAGATTATTGGAACAGCGCCCGCAAATCAGCGGGTGCGCCGCGTCCTGACCGACGTCGGCGCGATAGTGCCAGCACCGATCGCACTTTTTCTCAGCGCTGGCGTTCACGATAACGCTGGACTGGCCGTTCGCCAGCAAACGCGCTGCCGAGGTAATGCTGACGTACTTGAGCTCATCGGCCAGGCTCGCCAGAATCGCATGCTGCTGCGGATCGGCATGCACCGCCAGTTCGGCTTGTAATGATGATCCGATCGCACCAGTACTGCGCGCATCTTCAAGGCGTTTTTGCACCTCGCCGCGCCAGTCACGAATCAGGGTCCATTTGGCGATCAGCTCGGCGCTGTCATTGATTGCTGGCCACTGGTACCAGGTCTGCGTAAAAATGGTTTCGCCGTGCGCGCGCCACGCCTTCGGATTGAACAGGCTCCAGGCTTCTTCGGCCGTGAATGAGACCATCGGTGCCAGAACTCTCAGCAGCGCATCGGTGATGCGATACAGCGCGGTTTGCGCCGAACGCCGCTCAACACTGTTGGCCGCGCAGGTGTACAAACGATCTTTCAGAATATCGAGGTAAAACGCACCGAGAAACTCCGAGCAGTAGGTCTGCACTTTGGAGACGATCGGGTGAAACTCGAAGCGCGCGAACTCGGCTTCGATTTCGCTATGCAGACTGGCCGAATAAGCGAGCGCATAACGATCGATTTCGAGCAGGTCGCAATCCGCTACCGCCTGTGTTTCAAAATCGAAATCTGCCACGTTGGCGAGCAGGAAACGCAAGGTATTGCGGATTCTTCGATACGACTCGACCACCCGCTTCAAAATTTCATCCGAGAGCGCGAGCTCGCCCGAGTAGTCGGTCGAGGCAACCCACAGCCGAATGATCTCGGCACCGAACTTGTTGTAAATCTCATGCGGTTCCATGCCGTTACCGAGCGACTTGGACATTTTGCGACCCTGGCCGTCGACCACCATGCC
>JANORY010001054.1:0-6715 GCA_031415535.1 Burkholderiales bacterium
TGGATGCGTTCCGGGACGCCGGTGATTTTTTCTTTGATCAGCGAACCGCGTTTCGGGTGTTCTACTCGGTATCAAAACCGCAGTAAAACACCCTGATTAAATCGGCACGAATCAGCGCGAAAGACCTTTTTGCAACATGCCGATGATCGAACCCAGATCGCCCAAGCCACCTTGCGGTGCCTTGCCCTGAGGTGTCAGCATATCGATAATTTGTGGCAGTGCGCTGGACAGTTGCCCGGCAGTGTCCTGCTGCGACATGCCCAGTTGCTGGGCAATGTCTGCGATCTTGTCGCGCCCGAGCACCTGCTGCATTTGATCGCCATTAATCGGCATGTTCTGACCATTGCCGATCCACGATTCCACCACTTTGCCCAAACCGGCACCCTGAAAAGCTGACACCAAGGCACCCAAGCCGCCGAGAGCACCTAATGCACCCATGCCGCCCGAAGCGCCCATGTTGCTGGCACCAGGCGATTGCGCCTGTGACGCGGCGCCGCCTTGGCCGCTGTTGGTCAGCATGCCCAAGACCGCGTTGAGCATCGGATTGCCCGCAGCTTGTTGATTCTGACCACCTTGCATGGCGCTGACCGCGCCGAGTATTCCCTGCAGTAAATCCATAGTACCCCCCTCGTGTTTAACCCAGTGAGCTTAACGTCTGCGCGCACGCTCAGGCTGACGAGAATTGGCTTGCGCCAAGTCTTTTTTCAACCGTCCGCGATTATGCTACATGATGAGCAAGCCGCCCCGCACCGGTCAAAAGACGCCGAAACGTAATTGCAAAGCGGCAACCGCTGCCAGTCCGGCGGTTTCGGTTCGTAACACCCACGGACCCAATTGAACGGCGCTAAATCCAGCCGCCAGGGCCAACTGGCACTCTTCGGCGGTGAATCCCGCCTCGGGACCAATTAACAGATCGATGCCGAGCGGCGCGCCCTTGGCGGCCCCGACGGCGCGCGGTTGCCAGGCAGAAAGCGGCAAGCTGGTCTGACCGGCGGCCGGCGGATGCAGTAGCAAGCGATCTTGCGCAGCTCGTGCCTTGCGCGTGGGTTCGGTAGGCTGAGCGGGTAGAGTCGGCTGCGTGGGCTGTGCGGAAAGGGCGAGCCATGCGTCGAGCTCAAGTGGCGGCTTGATGATCGCAAGCTGATCGCGCCCGGACTGCCGGCAGGCGGCAATCACCAGTCGTTGCCAGTGCTGCAATTTGTTTTGAGCCCGAGCGGCGTCGAGCCGAATAACGGAACGCCGGGTAAAGACGGGTTGGATGATGCTGACACCCAACTCGACCGCTTTTTCGACGGTCCAATCCATCTTGTCGGCGCTGGAGAGTCCCTGAATCAATTGAATCGAAAGTGCTTGGACGCCAGGTCCGTCGGTCCAAGGTCCTGGCAGCAACTGGGCGAACTGTTTATGAACGTTAACCAGTTCGGCTTGGCAGCGTTGCCCTTGACCGTCGAACAGTTCAATGAGTTGACCGGCCTTGGCGCGCATTACCCGCAGCAGATAATGAAATTCGTCGCCGACCAAATCGATCGGCGACGAATCGTTTTGGTAGTCAGCGGTTCGGTGCGCAACGTAAATGCGGGGTGTCATCAAGTCTTGACTTCGACTCGAGAAATTGAGCAGCGTCCGCGTTCCGGGTTGGCTTCGACCGGTTGCGCGACGATCTTGCTCAGCGCATCAGCACCGCCAACATAACTGCCGTCGATCCAGATCTGCGGTACCGTGATCGGTGTCTTGGGTCCGACAATTGGCTTGACTCGCGCCAGCATCTCGTAGAGCGCACGCGGTTCGCGGACGACGTCGTGATAGTCGTAGGCGATGCCCGCCTGGTCGAGATAGCCCTTGGCGCGTTTGCAATGCGGGCAAGTCTCCTTGCCGTACACATGATTGCCTTGCATGTCGGAGCGCCGCGCATGATGCGTGATCACCGCCTGGGTCAACACACCGCGATTCAGGGCTCCGCCCTGGCCGATGATTTCGCCCTCGACCATAACAATCGGTGCATGCCAGCCACCCTTGGGCAGAGGCCTCCACCACTCGGTCAACCAATCGCGAATGTCGAGCTCGACCGGAATCGAGGCCAACTCGTTGTTCATTGTGTCCAGAATCACGTCTTTGGTCAGCGTGCATTCGCCACAAGGAATGCTGACCTTGAACGGCCCCCAGGCACCGGCCCAACGGTAGACGGTGATACAGATCGGTGCGGCATTCATGGGCGGGTCTCCTATCGGTTCGTTGAGCAGATTCTGAACTGAATTCAAGTGGCGTGCATAAGCCGCCGCTTCGACAAAGACTACGCGAGGTTCTGGAATCCGCCCGCCGCCCGCAGCGCTGCACAGTTACACGACCAGCAGCGCCTGATAAAAATTGGGTAGTGCGAACAGCGCCGAATGAATCGCCGGATTGTAATAATTCAGGCGCTCTAATTGCCGCGTTTCGATGACGCTGGCGACTTGTTCGGCACTGAGGCTCAAGGGACTGAGCGATTGCGAGACCACCGCCATTCCCCAGTACGAGCCGTACAAGGGTATATACAGACCCATGGCGTGGACTTGTTTGAATACAGCATGCAGATCTCGAAGGATCGCCTGCACGCGAGCGGCTGCAAATACCGGCGATCCGATGTGCAGCGTCATGGCACCACCGGTGGCCAGGCGCGCCGCCGCCAACTCAAAAAATTCGCGCGAGTACAGACGATGTGCCGGTGTGTCGGGATCGGTCAGATCAAGTACGATCAGATCGTAGCTTGACTGCGTCGTGTTCAGAAATTCAAAGCCGTCGCCGATATGCAGCGTCACACGAGGATCATCAAATGCGCCGCGATGCACGCTCTTCAGGTGTTCACGCGCAATCCGGACTACTTCGCCGTCCAGCTCGGCAATCGTGATCTGCTCAATGCTCGGATGTTTAAGCAACTCCTCTGTCGAGCCGCCGTCGCCACCACCGAGCACCAGCGCGCTGCGGGGTGCCGGATGTGCCACAGCGGCTGGATGCACCAGCGGCTCGTGATAGAAAAACTCGTCGCGCTCCGAGGTCATGTAGGAGCCATCCAGCCGAAATAGTTTGCCAAACTGCGGCGTATCAAACACTTCAATCGTCTGGTAAGCCGAGCGCAAGGTTTCGATGCGCCGGCTGGCTCGGTAGCCGTAGGCACTGTTCGGATTGAGCCACTCGAGCAGCAATTCGTCCGATTGATTTACCGGATCGGCCGAGCCGCGCAGGATTCGATTGGTGCTTTGCTGGGTCGGGCCAAACGCGATGATCAGCGATTCCATCAGGCGTTCCGCCTTGGACGAATTATCGGTCGAGAAATTGCAGACATAGACGTCAAGCGTGACGCTACTGCGTTCGGGCCAGGTGTGTATCGCCAGATGCGATTCGGCTAACAACACGGCACCGGTGACGCCGCTTTTAAGCCCCTGATAATCCGGGAAGGCAAAAAACTTTTCGTCAACAATGGTTAACTGCGCGTTCGCCACCGATTCGCGGCAAAGCTGTGCCAAGGAATGCGCGTCGACCAGTAAACCAGCGTCAGCGCGGCATTCATAAAGGTCGGCTGTTAAATGCAATCCTTGCATTGATTCCAATGGCGGCGAACGAGGCAAAACCGCTCATTATATCTGCTGATACCTCGACAGGCTCCGAGCGTCGTTTCAACTCGGAACCGGAGCGCGTAATCGATTAATTAACAGGTCCAGCTCATAACGGTTCGCTGTGTTTGTTAAAATTACCGTCTTTACTGCGGCGAAAGCGTTCAGACATGAGTGAAGTGATCAATCCGCAACGCCTTGCCAATGCGATTCGCGCCTTGTCGATGGATGCGGTTCAAGCCGCCAACTCGGGACATCCGGGTGCGCCGATGGGCATGGCCGATATAGCTGTCGCGCTGTGGGATCGTCATCTGAAACATAACCCCGTGGATGCGAGTTGGCCGGATCGGGACCGCTTCGTGCTCTCGAACGGGCACGCGTCGATGTTGTTGTACTCGCTGCTGCATCTGACCGGTTATCCCTTGCCGATTTCAGAATTGCAGCAGTTTCGGCAATTGCACTCGAAAACGCCGGGCCATCCCGAGGTTGATCTGACGCCGGGCGTTGAAACCACCACCTGTCCACTCGGCCAGGGGCTGGCCAACGCGGTCGGGATGGCGCTGGCCGAAACCTTGCTGGGTCATGAATTCAACCGGCCTGGGCTGCCGATTGTTGACCACTTCACCTATGTGTTCATGGGTGATGGTTGTCTCATGGAAGGTATTTCGCACGAAGTCAGTTCGTTGGCCGCGACCTGGAAATTAGCCAAGCTGATTGCGTTTTGGGACGACAACGGCATCTCGATCGATGGCGAGGTGCGCTTCTGGAATGCCGAAGACACGGTCAAGCGTTACGAGGCCTACGGCTGGAATGTCATCAGCCAGATTGACGGCCACGATATCTGGGCGGTTGACGAGGCGATTGCCTTGGCTAAACAATGGGCAATCGAAGGTCGTCCGGTTCATCGAAATGGCCTTGACGAGCGTCGTTTTGCGCCAACCTTCATCCAATGCAAGACGGTCATCGGCAAGGGTGCGCCTACGCGCAGCGGCACGGCCAAGGCCCATGGTGAGCCGCTCGGTGCCGAGGAAATTGCCGGCACGCGCGCCGCACTTGAATGGAACTATCCGCCGTTTGAGATTCCGGGCGATGTCTATGCGGGTTGGGACGCCAGAGCGGCCGGTGTTGCGGCACAGTCGCTTTGGCAAGACTTGCTGGCGCGCTACGAAGCGGCGTATCCAAATGACGCCCATGAGTTCAAGCGGCGCGTCAAAGGTCTGCTGCCAGCCCTCTGGGACGAAACGGTCGACGCGCTGCTGACAGAGGCGCTGGCGAAGACCGAAAGCATCGCCTCCCGCAAAGCCTCTCAGAACGCGCTGAATCATCTTGGACCCGCAGTGCCCGAAATGCTCGGTGGTTCGGCCGATTTGACCGGCTCGAATCTGACTGATTTTGTCGGTGCTGGCGCGCTGCGGGCCACCCCTACTGGTTTGTCGGAAGGACGACATATCAACTACGGCGTGCGTGAGTTCGGCATGAGCGCCATCATGAACGGTGTGGCCTTGCATGGCGGATTTTTGCCCTATGGGGGCACTTTCCTGACCTTCTCCGATTATTGCCGCAACGCCCTGCGGATGGCCGCGCTGATGAAACGCCGGGTGATCCAGGTGTTCACCCATGATTCGATCGGGCTGGGTGAGGACGGTCCAACCCATCAATCGGTCGAACATGCCGCCAGCCTCAGACTGATTCCGAATCTCGATGTGTGGCGGCCGGCCGACTCGGTTGAAACCGCGATTGCCTGGGCGCACAGCATTGAGCGCCGCGATGGTCCGAGTGCGCTACTGCTCAGCCGCCAGACCTTGCCGTTCGTAAGCCGTTCGAGTGCCCAGGTCGATGCCGTCTGGCGCGGCGCCTACGTGGTGCGGGAAGCCGGTAACCCGGATGCGGTCATTATTGCCACCGGTTCGGAGTTGAGCCTGGCGCTGGCGGCCCGTGATGCTCTGGCCGCGCAGGGTCTGGCGATTCGCGTCGTATCAATGCCCAGTAGTTCGGTGTTTGACCGTCAGGACGTTCGATACAAGGACAACTTGCTGCCGAGTGGTGTCATCCGTGTCGCGGTTGAGGCCGGCGTCACCGATTTCTGGTGGAAATACCGCTGCGATGCGGTGGTCGGAATCGACCGCTATGGTGAATCAGCGCCGGCCGGAGTGTTGTTCAAACTGTTCGGTTTCACGGTCGAAAATGTCGCTGACACCGTTCGGGAGGCCTTACGTCGCCGCGCGTTGAACCCGGCACTTGCGGTGCGCTAATAATGCATCGGTCGAAATCCGTTTTTATTTCATTCAGGAACTGCTATGACGCTCAAAGTTGCAATCAATGGTTATGGTCGAATCGGTCGGAACATCCTGCGCGCCCACTACGAGGGCGGCAAGCAGCATGCCCTTGAAATTGTTGCGATCAACGATCTGGGCGATGCCAATACCAACGCTCATTTGACCCAATATGACACCGCTCATGGCCGTTTTCCGGGCACGGTGCAGGTTGATGGCGAATCGATGATTGTTAATGGCGATCGCATCAAGGTACTGGCCAATCGTAACCCGGCTGAGTTGCCCTGGGGCGCGCTCGGCGTCGACGTCGTACTCGAATGCACCGGTTTTTTCACCACCAAGGAGCGCGCATCGGCGCACCTGAAAGGCGGTGCCAAGAAGGTGATCATCTCGGCACCGGGTGGCAAGGACGTTGATGCAACAGTGGTTTACGGCGTTAATCATCAGGTGCTAAAAGCCGCGCACACGGTTATCTCGAACGCTTCGTGCACCACCAACTGCCTGGCACCGCTGGTCAAGCCCTTGCACGACAGTATCGGTGTCGTCAATGGCCTGATGACGACGATTCACGCCTACACCAACGATCAGGTGCTGACCGATGTCTACCATGAAGACTTGCGCCGTGCGCGCTCGGCGACCCATTCGATGATTCCGACCAAAACCGGTGCTGCCGCTGCGCTGGGCTTGGTTTTGCCTGAGCTGAACGGCAAGCTCGACGGCTTTTCAATCCGCGTTCCGACCATTAATGTGTCGATGGTTGATCTGTCGTTCGTCGCGGCGCGCGACACCTCGATTGAGGAAATCAATCAGATCATGCGCCAAGCCTCGGAAGGCGCGTTAAAGGGCATCCTGGCC
>JANORY010001055.1:0-1631 GCA_031415535.1 Burkholderiales bacterium
ATCATCGACCCGAAAACCGACAAACTCTGCCACCAAGACATTGGCCAAATGGACATGTATGTGCGTATGTTTGACGACCTCAAGCACGGCCAGGACGACAACCGCACCATTGGCATCATTCTTTGCGATAGCAAGGATGAAACCATTGTCAAATACTCGGTGATCACGGAAAACCAGCAATTTTTTGCCTCCAAATATCAGCGGACCATGATATTTCCTTGGACTTCTCTACGATCCGTTGGCATGGCAGCACGGGCAGGTCATAAGGTAGAAATTTATGAAAGTTGGCGACCGCATTAAACGCGGCAGCGAGAACTCGTTCGACGACATCGGCAACCTCGGTGCGAGCGACACCACGATCGCTTGTGCCTCGCGATCGGCGACCTTCTATGCTAAGGTCACCGGCTCTGCACTGTAACGAGCCTCATTCCATGACCACCAAACAACCCAACAACCCGGTCGTCAACACTGCGCCGCCCGATGACGCCCGTCTTGCGAGGCAGGTCAAGGAAGAAATTCTCGATCCTGAACTCGAGATCATCGATAGCCACCACCACCTGTGGCAGCGTAAGAACCATCGCTACCTATTCGACGAACTGCTAGTCGACACCGGCAGTGGTCATCGCGTGGTGGCGACCGTCTATGTCGATTGTGCCGCGTTCTATCGCGATGGTGGACCGTCCGACTTCAAACCGATCGGTGAGACCGAGTTCGCCAATGGGGTTGCAGCAATGGCCGCGAGTGGCTTCTACGGCCCGACCCGCGCCTGCGCCGCGATCGTGAGTCACGCGGACTTGACGCGTGGTGCTGCGGCGCGTGAAGTACTCGAAGCCCACATCCATGCGGGCAACGGGCGCTTTCGCGGCATTCGCCATGCGGCGGGCTGGGATGCCAGCGACGAGGTTCCGAACAGCCACACCCAGCCACCGCGCGGCCTATATGCAGACGCGCGTTTTCGCGAGGGGCTGGCGCAACTCGCACCGTTGAATTTGTCGTTCGAAGCCTGGCAATATCATCCACAACTTCCGGATGTCATCGATCTCGCACGTGCATTTCCGGATACTTCGATCATTCTGAATCACGCCGGTGGACCGCTGGGCATCGGCCCATACTTGGGTAAGAACGAAGAAACGTTCGCGCATTGGAAGCGCAATATGCTTGAACTCGCTCGATGCCCGAATGTGAGCGTCAAATTGGGTGGGCTGGGCATGCGCGTGGGTTTGTTCGAGCTGCATGGGCGCGAGATTCCGCCGACGTCGCTCGAATTGATGCAAGCTTGGCGGCCCTGGATCGAGACCTGCATCGAAGCCTATGGCGCGCAGCGCTGTACGTTCGAGAGCAACTTCCCGGTCGACAAGGTCACGACCGGATACGCGGTGCTCTGGAATGCGTTCAAGCGGATCGCGGCGGGCGCAACAGACAGTGAAAAAGCGGCGCTGTTCAGCGGCACTGCGCGGCGTGTTTACCGACTGTAAATCGCCGGTTCCGCCGCAAGCCTATTATCTCGGTTGGCAGGAGTCGCTTCGAACTTTATAGAATCTATACTCCGAGTTCGATGCCCGAGGGCAATTGACTCTGTAACCAGCCAGGTTCTTTGGTTTTGCGGTTGCCCCAACGTTGGCAGTTTTTAC
>JANORY010001056.1:0-3226 GCA_031415535.1 Burkholderiales bacterium
TGCGCACCGATTTGCTGGTCGGCATGAATCCGCGCCGCCAGTCGAGCCAATGGAAACATGCCCAACAAACGAACACTGCCGTGCAGATTATGAATCAGGCGCTTGAACTCGGGGTCACCGGAAACAGGCGACACATTCGAGGTGGCCGTCATTGACTTGGCGATCTGCGTGTAGACGTCGATGAAAATTTCCAGGCCCTGGCTAAACAGCGCCGGGTTATCGAGACAACTGCGAATTCCTTCGTCGACGTCGATCAGTAGCGTGCCTGATAAAGCCATCGGCTGCGGGTCTCGCGAATCTGGTGGTACAGGGGTAGTCGACGCGTCGCGGCACCCTATGCTCCAGTGGTGCAGCGCCAAGATGAGGCGAACCGGGTCCATCGGTTTGGTCAGATGGTCGTTCATGCCGGCGCGCAAGGATCGATCACGATCGCCCTCCAAGGCATCGGCCGTGATGGCGAGGATCGGCAGATCTCGGCCGGCTGCACCGAGCGCGCGGATGGCCGCAGTGGCCTGATAGCCATCGAGCATTGGCATCCGAATATCCATCAGCACGACATCCGGAAATTTTCGTTTGACGGCTTGCACGGCTTCAAGGCCGTTCTCAGCGATCCGGATGTTGGCACCCGATTCATCCAGGGTGGCCAATACCAGCGCTCGATTCAGATAGTTGTCCTCGACCAGCAACACGTCAACTCCGGACAGCGCGCCCGGCTTGAGCGCGTCCATGGTAGTTGGATCGAATGATTCAGGTGACTCATTAGGGCGAAGGGTGCGCGGTGTCGGACCGCGCTCGTTCAACAAACATCGGCGCAGTTGTGACGGCAGGGCCGGTACCAACAGCGCTGGTTCGCTGGGTGTCAGGTTTGAAAGCCTGGTTCCGAGCAACACCGTTCTTGGGTGGCACGGTGCCGCACGAATCTCGCTGAGCCAGTCCGACGGATCGGACGGTAGAACTCGCCAATCAACAAAGATAATCACCGCTTGGTCTGCAGTGGTCTGGGCGAGCCGCAGACGCAGTGCGCTGACCGTGTCCAGCACCTCGCAGTACACAGACTGCCGGGCCAGTTGCCGGGCGAGGCATTGGCCGGTGTTGGACAGGCTATGCAATAGCAGCGCCATCGGGCGTGGCAGTGGCAGTGGCACGCATAATCGTGATTCGGTCACCAACGCCGACTGGCGCAGCTCGAGCCAGAAGGTCGAGCCGTGGCCGGTTTCCGATGTTACCCCGAGCGAACCTTGCATTAATTCGGCCAGTCTGCGACAGATCGACAAACCTAGACCGGTGCCGCCGAAGCGGCGGCTGGTACTGAGATCGCCTTGCACAAATGGCTCGAAAATGTCTTCTTGCTGGCGCGATGATATCCCCAATCCGGTATCGATCACCTCAAATCGCAGGTGATTGGTATCGGTGTGGCGAACGTTGATCCGTACCAAGCCTTGTTCGGTAAATTTGATCGCGTTGCTCGTCAAATTGAGCAGAATTTGGCCGATGCGAACCGGGTCGCCGTGGTAGCGCACCAATACCTGTGGGTCGATATCCAGCAGTAGTTCGAGCTGCTTTTCGGCAGCGCCGAACGCGGCAATATCCAGCACCGACCCAAGCAGTTCTTCCAGTGAAAATTCAATCGATTCGATATCCAGTCGGCCAGCTTCGATCTTCGAAAAATCCAGGACGTCATTCAGCACCGTCAACAGGCCGCGAGCGGCGGCGTGCGCTTGCGCCGCGTACGCGCTGGCCTGCGGCAACGACGCGGCACGATGTGCCAGCGCGGTCATGCCGATTATCGCGTTCATTGGCGTACGAATCTCGTGGCTCATATTGGCCAGGAATGCGCTCTTGGCTCGGCTCGCCGCCTCAGCGGCCTGGCGCGCCTGTTCGATCACGTCTGAGGCGGTACGCTCGGCGGTGACGTCGATATCGATACCGACCGATCGGAAGTGGCTGGGGTTGGTGTCGCGCTCGATGCGGCCGATGCAGCGTATCCAGCGCAAACCGCGCAGCGGATGTTCAATACGGTACTCCAGTACAAACGAGCGAACCTGCGGATCGGCATGCAGCGTCCGGAACTGCTCAGTGAACTGACTGCGATCCAGCGAGTAGACTCGATCGGCACGGCGGCCGAGCGGACCCGGATTGACGCCATAAAGTTCGTCCGCGCGCTCGTCCCAGGTGACGATGTCACTGGCACTGTTGTAATCCCAAACCGACGCATTGGCTGCCGACAGGGCCAGGCCCAGGTGGTCATTGGCCTGGCTCAATTGCTCGCGCGCTAAAACGTCGGCGGTAATGTCCCAATTAACACCGGCGATGAGTACCGGCTCGCCTTGTTCATCACGCTCCAGCAAACCGGCGCTGCGGATCCAGCGAATGTTGCCGTCGACCGCGATCCGGTAGACGATCCCGAAGCCACCTTGGCCGCTAACCAAACGCTGCAGTGCCGTCTTGGTTCGCTCGCGATCGTCGGGCACAATTCGCTCGAAGATTGTGTCCAGATTATTGGCAGCCTTGCTTGGCAGATCGAACAGATTCACGCCGAACGAAGTTTGAGTGATCATCCGGGATTTCAAATCGAGCTGCCAAAGACCAAGGTTGGCGGCCTGGGCAACCAACTCGAAGCGCCGCGTAATGCGTTCGAGATCGCGGCGCGTCTGGCGCGAGTCGGTGACATCCATTTGCATACCGGAGATTCGCAAGGGAAGTCCGTTGGCACCGCGTTCGATTTGACTCAGAATTCGAAAGTAACGCAGTGGGCTGCCGGTCACCAGAATCGGTAATTCAAGATCGAACGATGCGGCGTCACTTGCCAGCAGGGCGTCGAGTTTCTCCAGCGCCTGAGCACGTGCCGGTTCAGTCACCAATGAAAAAAGCTCAGCGTGGGTACGGCAGAACTCCTCAGCGGCTAGCCCTAGTAATTGTGCGGCCCGTTGGTCACGCAGCAAGTGTCCGGTTTGAAGATCGAGTTCGAAAAAGAAGCCTTTCGCAACGGCAATGGCTTGATCGGCGCGACGCAAAGCATTTTGCGTATTTGATCGATGCGCCAAGGCAACGTAGCGTCGCAGGCCCAATGCCAACAGGAACAGTAACAGCAACAGCTCGAACAGTACCCAGGCCTGGTTGTAGGGGTTAAATCGCACCATCGAGCCGGCTTGCACCTCGTAGCGAGCCAGTAGGGCACCGACCAGACCAATGCCCACGCCGTAAACCAAGCCCAGTCGGGGTCCGT
>JANORY010001057.1:0-2213 GCA_031415535.1 Burkholderiales bacterium
GGCACTGGCACTGGCATTGGGTCTGATTCTGATCTCATTGACCTTGCTGTTGAACCTGGGTGCGCAACTGCTGCGCCACCACGCGGCGCGACGCTACGGATGACGCTGCCGACCCTTTCCGTAGCTCTGTTGGAACTTCACGAACTCGGGTTCAGCCGCGACGGCCGCACAATCATTGACGCTGTCTCAATGAGCTTGAGTGGCAACACGCGCAGTATCTTGTTGGGCAGCAATGGTGCCGGCAAGAGTGTGCTGATGCGCCTCATGCATGGTTTACTTGAACCCACCGCCGGGTATTTGAGTTGGTCCGGCAGCAAGGTGCGCCCGCAGTCTCAGGCGATGGTGTTTCAGCGACCGGTTATGCTGCGCTGCTCAGTATTGGAGAACTTGCTGTATGCACTGCAGTTGGGCCAGGTTCCGCGCAGCCAGCGCCGGGCGCGTGCTTTGCAAGCCTTGGCGAATGTCGGCTTGGTCGATGTCAGCGAACGTCAAGCACGGCTTTTGTCCGGCGGCGAGCAACAGAAGCTGGCCCTGGCACGCGCTTGTTTGCTGGCACCGCGAATTCTATTTCTCGACGAACCGACCGCCAGCCTGGACCCGCGCGCTACGGCTGAAATTGAGTCCTTGATTTTGCACATTTCCTCGGGTGGTACGAAGATTGTGATGAGCACCCATAGTCTTGGTCAGGCACGGCGATTGGCGGACGATATCGTTTTTCTGGATCGTGGTCGCGTGCTGGAACATGCGCCGGCCGCGAAGTTGCTTCGTGCGCCAGAATCGCTGGCGGCGCGTGCCTACATTGAAAGTGAGTTGCCATGGAACCCGCACGATCTTTGAGGCGAGTGCTATGGCCAATCATGTTCGCGGTTTTGTGTAGCGAGGCTCACACGCAAGAGCCATTCATCACGGTTGCCTCGACCACCTCGACTGAACAGTCCGGTTTATTCGCGCATCTGCTGCCGATTTTTCAACGCAAGTCGGGTGTACGGGTACGCATTATTGCGCTGGGTACTGGCCAGGCCCTTGAGCTTGGGCGACGCGGCGATGCCGATGTGGTGTTTGTCCATGACCAAGAGGCTGAGGAAAAATTCGTGGCCAACGGTTTCGGCATCGGGCGAAAACGGGTCATGTATAACGACTTTGTCCTGATTGGGCCGAAAGATGATCCGGCAAAAGTTGCCGGCAGCCAGGATGTTGTCGCAGCGTTCAAAAGCATTGAGTCGCAGCGTGCGCCGTTTGTGTCCAGAGGAGATAACAGTGGCACCCATGCGGCCGAGTTGCGTTACTGGCGAGCCGCCGGCGTCGACCTGGCGGCCGGTAAAGGCAACTGGTACCGCGAGCTTGGGGCGGGCATGGGGCCAGCCATGAACACCGCTTCGTCCATGAATGCCTATATTCTCGCCGATCGCGCTACCTGGCTGGCATTTCGGAACCGATCGGCATTGTCAATTCAGGTGCAGGGTGATCAGCGGCTGTTCAATCAGTACGGCGTCATGCTCGTGAATCCGGAGCGCCATCCGCATGTTCGCAAAGAGCAGGCGCAGGGCTTTATTGATTGGCTGGTCTCGAAGGAAGGTCAGTCAGCGATTGCAAGTTATCGGATCGGCGGCGAGCAACTGTTTTTTCCGAACGCCGACGAATAGTTCGATATTGGCTCGGGAGTTTAATGATATCCTTACAAAAATATAATTTGTAAGGATTATGTGATGTTGGAGTCAGCGATCACGAGCAAAGGTCAAACGACGGTGCCCCAGCCAATCCGCGATGCCATGCGTGCGTTGCCCGGGACTCGATTAGTTTGGAGCATCCTGCCAGATGGCACAGCAATCGTTCGAGCCAAAAGTAAGTCGATCCTTGATCTGGCCGGGATGCTCAAGCGTCCGAAGCGAAAGACGGTGCGGATTGAAGATATGAATCCCTGGCGTTGAGGGATTTTTTCGATGGCTGCCCTGGATACCAATGTGCTGGTGCGATTCCTGGTTCAGGATGATGTGCGCCAGGGCGCGCTCGCCAAGCGACTGATCGGCGCTGCAGTATCGGACCATCAATCGCTGTTCATTCCGATCACAGTGCTGCTGGGACTCGAATGGGTGCTACGTTCGAGTTTTGCGTACGACAAGAACCAAATAATCGAGGTTATAGCAAGTTTGCTCGGGGCGACGGAACTGCAACTTGAGTCTGAATCTTCGGCTGAAGTCGGGCTGGAGTTGTTC
>JANORY010001058.1:0-3326 GCA_031415535.1 Burkholderiales bacterium
CGTCAGCAACTGGAAGCGCTGGGCGAGGAGCCTGCGCGACTGCCGAACCTGAGCAGCTACGATTGGCGCAGCGCGTCGGCAACACTGGCACCCTCGGCGTTGATTAGCGCGATGCGCTTCACGCTGTAACTTACTTGCCAGACTGATCCGTGACTTGCGGGCGGCCGGCGACCATGACCCAGTACGAGCCATACGGGTCCAGCGGATTGTTGCTGTGTACCCGCGCAATACCGAACTCGGTAAAGCGATCATCAATCAGGTTTTTGCAGTGCCCGGTTGACAGAAGCCAACCGCGCACCGCATCCCCTATTGAATCATGGCCCGCAGCAAGATTTTCACCGACCACACGCCAACGGTAGCCGCTTTCGGAGGCACGTTGGCCTACCGAGCGACCCTGCGGGTCGATATGATCAAAGAAATTTTGTTCGGCCATCGCCTTTGCATGTTGTTGCGCCACAGTGGCCAACCGTTGGCTCCATGCAAGCATGGGCCTGGGTTTGGACACCGCTAGCGCAACGCGCTGAGTTCCCTGGTTACTCAGCATCCCCTCTTCACCACATGAATCGAGTTTGTTACGAATGTTGTTGATCAGTTTGGTCGCTTCGGCCGCCGCTAGCGCCTCGAGCGGTTCGGCCTGTGCTGGTGCCGAGAATAGAGCGGCAGCGATAAAAGCCCACAGTACTTGCTTTGAGTGTTTGACCCGCACGTTTTGTCTTCATGACCAATCCCTGGCGGAGTTCAATTTCTTGTTGCAGCGGATTACATAGGCGCTGAGGTACAGGCGCTAGCGAATCCACCGTCGAAGGCCATCGGCAGCCGACCAACGGTCGATTCGGGGGAACCGGTTTTCGGTCGATGTGACGGAAATCACGCGTTCGCCAGGACGTCTTGCATATCAAACAAGCCTGTCGTCCGATTGGCCAGGAAACGGCCAGCGCGCAGACTGCCCTGAGCGTAGGTACTGCGACTGGCGCTGCGGTGGGTGATCTCGATGCGTTCACCCATGCCGGCAAACAGCACCGTGTGATCGCCGACAATATCGCCGCCGCGAATCGCGCTAAAGCCGATCTGCTGCGCGCCGCGCTCGCCGGTGTAGCCGTGGCGACCAAACACAGCGTCGCGGCTCAGGTCACGGCCGAGCGCTTGCGCGATGACCTCGCCCATTTTAAGCGCCGTGCCGGAGGGCGCATCGACCTTGTGCTTATGATGTGTCTCGATGACTTCAATGTCGTAACCGTTGGCTAAGAGGCGCGCCGCGAGTTCGAGAATCTTCAGCGTCGCATTGACCCCGACACTCATATTTGGCGCAAAAACAATCGCAGTTTTGCTCGATGCGGCCTTGATGGCTGCTTTGCCGGCGTCATCAAATCCGGTGGTGCCGAGCACCATTTTGACCCCAATCGCAGCCGCTCGTCGCAAATGATTGAGGCTGCCTTCCGGGCGAGTGAAGTCGATCAGAATCTGGCCTGCTCGCAGTACCGCGTCAGGATCGTCGGCGATCTGCACACCGGTCTGCACCCCGAACGGCTCACCGACGTCGCGACCAATGCTCGGATTGCCGGGCAAATCGAAGGCCGCTGCAATCATGCAGTCGTCGCTGGCCAGGACGGCCTCGGCCAACATGCGGCCCATCCGTCCGCTCGCACCGGCGATGGCGATCGGCAATTTGCCGGGGCCACTCATGGTCGCGTCTCGGCGGGTGTACGGGTCTCGGCGGGCGGACGGGTTTCGGCGGGAGGACGCGTCTCAGGGCTGCGCGAGTCCGGATTACCGGGCAACGGTTTGCTGCCGATCGGCCCACCCGCCGAGCCAATACTGCTGCGATTGCCGGCTGCCATGGCGGCCTTCGATCCGGGCAACGCCGGGTCATCGGCATCGTCACGAACCGGTAGTTGATCGGACTCGATAATCGACACCTTTTCGTCCGCGAAGCGAATGATGATGCGCCGCACATCGGCACGCCCATTGGCATGTTGGAAGCGGTACACATAGTCCCAACGATCGGTACGGAAGGTCTGCATCAACAAGGGTGAGCCGAGTGCGAATCGAACCTGTTCGCGGTTCATGCCGGGCTTGACCTGGCGTAGCATTTCCTGGGTCACGTAGTTGCCCTGCGGCAAATTGGCGCGATACGGCTCAAATAGGCCGCTGCGATCCGGGTCATCAGAGGCGCAGGCACCGAGCGCCAATGCGACAAGCAGGATGGCCTGTGGAGCGGCGCGGGAAATAGGCTTAAGTGTTTTGGTAAATTTCATCTCAAATTGCGAAAACGCCACGTCAAAACCGATATGATAAAGCTCTAACAGGTTTTCGCCCCAGGGTCCCGTTATGACCGACGCCTCAGATCTGAAGAACACCGGCCTGAAGGCGACGCTGCCCAGGCTCAAGGTTCTCGATATTTTTCAATCGGGGCGGCAACGGCACATGAGTGCCGAAGATGTTTATCGTGAGTTGTTAGCGGTGAACGAAGATGTCGGACTGGCGACTGTTTATCGGGTTCTGACCCAGTTCGAGCAGGCCGGATTGCTCAAGCGATCCAATTTCGAGTCCGGCAAGGCGGTATTCGAGCTCAATGAAGGCAATCATCATGATCACCTGGTGTGTCTGCAATGCGGGCGAGTCGAGGAGTTTTTTGATGCCGAGATCGAGCGCCGGCAGCAAATTGCCGCAGCGGAGCGCGGATTTTCGCTGCAAGATCACGCCCTGGCGCTGTATGGAAATTGTCAGAAGAAAAATTGTGCGCATCGTCGAAACTGATTCACCCGCCTCGTCTTACTGGTACGTCTTTTGCTAGACTCGCTCGCATGAACTCCGCTGCAAAGCCCTTGCCCTTAAAGCCACTCACCCCGGCCGCCGGTCTTTACGATGAGATGTTGACCGGGCAGGGCGAGCCACGAGCGCACTACAAAACCTACCTCGACTGGCTCGGTGCGGCCAGTGCTGAAGGCATGGCCAGCAAGCGCGCCGAAGCCGATCTGATTTTCCGAAGGATCGGCATTACCTTTTCGGTGAACGGCGATGAAAGTGGCACCGAACGGCTGATTCCTTCCGACGTGGTACCCAGAATCATTCCGCGTGCCGATTGGGAGCGACTTCGCCAGGGCTTGATTCAGCGGGTCACCGCCATCAACCGTTTCCTGGCCGATATCTATCATGACCAGGACATTCTTCGAGCCGGCATCATTCCGTCGGACCAGATACTCGGCAATGAGCAGTTTCAGAAGGCGATGGTCGGCGTCAATGTGCCGTATGGCACGTATGCAAATATTGTCGGTGTCGATATCGTGCGTCATAACGACGGCGACTATTACGTGCTCGAGGACAAT
>JANORY010001059.1:0-2770 GCA_031415535.1 Burkholderiales bacterium
CTAAGTGCAGCAGATAAATAAATGCATCGGCTAGCTCGTCGCGTACCGCAGTGCCTTGCGTTTCATCACGCGCGACAGTCCTAGATTGATCTTCGGTCAAATCAAACAGCGGTTGCTTCGAATCAGAGGTGCTGGGCATGACATTTTTCCAGGCTGGCGTTAACCGTTGGGCTACGCACTTTTGCTTCGGAACATAACACGCTGAATGAACACATTCACTACGTGAATCATTTTCGCACCGATAGACTTTTGTCCGTGGATTCGGTAAACTTGATTGTAGCTCGTATGAGCTACATATTTCAATACCGGCAACTGGAAAAACACCATGGCTGCAACGGCATTTGTAAGAGCAAGAATTGACGAAACACTCAAGGAAGAGGCCGCTGCAGTCCTGGCTGAAATGGGCCTCACCGTCTCCGACGTTGTGCGGATCGTGCTGACCAAAGTCGCCAAAGACAAGGCGTTGCCCTTCGAACTAAGGATACCGAACAAACTCACCGCCAAGACTCTTGCAAAAAGCGAACGCGGCGAAGATGTTTTTAAAGCAAAAGACGCAAAGGATTTGTTTGATAAGCTAGGTATCTGATGCGACAGCCCGATTTCTCCGGACAGTTCAAACGAGATGTCAGGCAATCGCAGAAGCGCGGCAAGGACATGAACAAGCTCAAAACCCTTTTGAGTTTAATTATCGACGGTAAACCATTACCTGACACCTACCTGGATCATCCGCTGAAAGGCGGGTGGAAAGGTTTTCGGGATGCACACATTGAGTCGGACTGGATTCTGATCTACAAGATTTCAGGCAGCATCGTGCGTTTTGAGCGAACCGGACGCCATACTGACTTGTTTGGAGAGTAGCCAAGCGGCCAACCATCAAGTCGATTATTTTCGCGACAACCGGATCGTGACGCATTCCTTGGTGGTTACTGCAAGTGGTCTGCCACGCTTTGGCTTCACCGCTTTCCACTCGGCATCTGTCAACGGAACCGCATCCGGGTCGCTGGCGGCGGCAGAAGTTATGGCGGCACTTTCCTTATCCGTTGGTCGAATAAAGGTACGAGACATAGCGATCAAACGCCCGTTGATTAGCCTTACGCAAACTGATGATACGGCGACTGCCTGTACGGTCTACGAAGATTGTGAAATGTACGCGATCGCCCAGCAGTGCAATTCTATCTAGAGCTTGAAAGGCCTGATTCAGCCCTACTCGCCCATGGGATCGATGCTTGATCATACTTCGCCACCCAACACAAAGTATTAACCAATCTCATCTGTTCAGGCGTCGAGCACCTGATCGACAACAGCCCAGGACTGGCAACCACGATAGTCAGACTTCGGGCACGCGAGATCGCCACGTTCAGCCGATTCTTGCTATATAGGAACTCCATGTGACGCGGCATTTCTGCCTCGCTTGATGTCGTCATGGAGATCAGCACCATCTCGGCTTCCTGCCCCTGACATTCGTCCACCGTACCCATTCGGGCAGCAGAGGGCAAGAGTTCGCGCAACAAATTGACCTGCATATTGAAGGGCGCGACCACCATCACATTTTCCGGCTGCATGTTATGCAATTGGCCGTCACGATCAAAGTAACGCTGCAATAGCGCCTGGCGATACAGCGTCAGAATCAATTCGGCCTCTGCCGGGCTTTGTTGCGAACAGCCAGCGTAGTCGATGGGCACAAACACGATACCGCTGGGTTTGAGCAAGGGGTGGGAATCGACCGACAGTCGCAACACGCGGTTGGCGTTGGCTGCCTCGGGCTTGAGCCGTGAGTCGTAAACGGCATCGGATATGAAGCGGCAGACGTCCGGATGCATGCGCCAGGATGTCTCCAAAAATACGCCGCGATCGGGCGCCACGGTTGCCGCGCCTTGCAACAGGTACCCGAGTGCCGATCAAGGTGCTGTTTGATCATCTTGAAGCCGGAGATTCCTTGGGGGTCTTTCTCGACGACTTCCCGTCCGTTAGTCGCGAGTTGTCAATAGCGGTGCTCGAACAAGCGCGCGTCGCGCTGATTCCAGATGCGAATCCTGCTTGACGAAGACTTGCCTCGTCGCATTGGCGCGTTACTCACGGGTCTTACGGTTTCAACGGTACAGGGCTGCGGATGGTCGGGTATAAAAAACGGAAAGTTGCTTGCGCTCGCTGCTGCCGAATGCTCTGACGGCAATGGACGCTGTCCGTTGAAGTGCCTGCAGCGAATCGGCACCTGATTCGACGTTCGATAGGAACACCTAGCCGACAGGCTGCAGCGTTTGCTTGGCGGCCTGGCTACACTGGCTTGATGCCCTGGTTCAGACGACGGCCTGTCCGCTGTCGCTTGCCACCCAGCTTGCCATCGTTGCCTTCGGCAGCTAAGCTCACTGGGTAGGAATGCAGCACGAGATCGAAGCATGCGGGCCACGTCTGCCCAGACTCACGTAAACTTGCGATCAATCCCGGCTTGCTTCATGACCTCGTTGGCGGTGTGGCGAGACCTGCTCGATTTTGGCACTGTCACAGATCGGCCGTTCTTCTTCCAAATCTCGTGCGAACCTTTGGTGCGATCGTGCATCCAACCGTCAGATGTGAGATTTTAAATAATCTCTGTGTAATAACCTTTCACGCGGCCAGAGGCGTGCTGAATCGAAGTCTTGCCCGATGTGGGGCATTGACCGGCAGGCTCGAATAGTTGTCACGAACGATCTCACCGATCAGCAACTCGACCTCAGTCTTGATTTCGTCCAGCGTGGCAGCCTCAACGACCAGACCATCAATATTCTGGCCG
>JANORY010001060.1:0-8378 GCA_031415535.1 Burkholderiales bacterium
GCACCCTGCTGGCGGCAGATATCGAGGCGCGCGACCAAGTCGCGCAACATCGGCGGAAGCTGGTCGAGTCGCTCGCCGGCGAGTTCAGTGGTCAGAGTCATATTGAGCTACTCCAGATGAATGCCGGAAAGTTATACCAGAACGTTCAGCGAGACGTTGAATCCCCAGCTATTGAGTGCGATTGTGCACTAAATTGAGTCGCTTCCGACTGGCCGTTAAACCTTGAAATCCGCGCCTGGCTTGCATTAAGAGAATTTGAAAAGGAACTGCTATTGACATACACTGTCATACATGAAAGTTCGACATGCATCAGCATCACGCATTAACGCGCGTTTAGACGAGCAAGCTAGCGAACACCTGGCTGCGCTGAAAACGTCGCTAGGCTTGCCGGTTAGCGATATTGTGCGGGCAAGCTTAGCGTTTTATCACGATGCAATGACAAAGAAAAAGCCTGCTCCATTGGCGTCTTTCGGCAAGCACATTGGCAAATACGACAGCGGTGGCGATGGTACTTTGTCAGAGAATTACAAGACCGAGATTGGAAAACACTTGGAGCGTAAATACCCGCGTCGATGATTATCATTGACACCGGTTTTTTGATCGCGCTGGCGGACCGGCGCGATCGTCGCCATGCAAACGCTTTGCAATGGAAAGACTCGGCAGCAGACGGCTGGACGACAACTTGGCCTGTCATTGCCGAGGCTTACTATATGATTAGTGAGCGCTTAAGCCAAGACGCTGCTTTGGATTTGCTCAAGGAGTGCGAGAACGGCAGCATTAGCATTTGGGATATCCCTACGCCCCAACTTCCCTCTATGCGAAAGCTATTGGCCAAGTACAAGCAGTTGCCCATGGACTTGGCCGATGCCTCTTTGGTGCTGCTAGCAGAGCAAGTGGGTCACGGCCGAATTCTCACCACCGACCAGCGCGATTTTGGTGCTTACCGCTGGAAAAACCGTAAGCCCTTTCAAGATCTAATGGCGGGTGATTGAAGCAAACAAATTCGGGAACTGCCTACTACAAACATAGCAGTGGCGGGCGATGTTGTGTTTGTGTCAATCAATTTCACGATCGAAGCTTACGCAGGGTTGGCTCGAACCAGTTCGTTCAAATATTCGAAGTCACGCGTTTGAACGTGCGAGATGCGCCACTCAATGGGATCGCCGTGCAGGCCGAGGGCGAGACGTCGAATGTTCAGAATCGGTGCGCCGACTTCGACACCCAATAACGCTGCAATGTCGCGGCCGGCAGCACTCGCGCGCACGCGTTCGCTGGCACGAGCGACTGACTGCCGATACTCCTGATAAAGATCGTAGACCGTCGAGCTGCGATTGCGCACGATGGCCTCGCTCAGACCGCGAAAGCGCTCGGCTGCAATCGTAATATCATCGATGGCTGCAACGCGATCCTGTACGGCCAGCGCGTTGCGCAAGCGTATAACCGGCGCTCGCTCATCGAGTGCCAAACGTTGCGCTTCGTCGGGGCGGGCGCGATCACGCTGGAACGAAAGCAAGCGGACCTCGGGATGCGATTTTGCGCCGTCCAAGGGTGCGAGGTGAAAAAAGTAAAACAGCAGCCGATCGCGCGAATGACGATTGACAAAGGTTCCCATGCCCTGACGGCGCAACAAAAGGCCTTCCGCGACCAGATCGTCGACCGCGCGGCGCAGGGTACCGATTGCCACCTCGAAGCGCGCCGCCAAGATGTGTTCCGGGTCGATCGCCTGGCCGACCGTCCAATGCTGACTGGCCAGCAGGCGCAGCAATTCGGCGCGAATTTGTTGATAACGAGGCAGGATTTGCATGACAGAATTAGAACTTAAAGACGCCAGTCATTCAAGTCATCTAGTTGACTTTCAATTAGGCCTGACCTAATCTGCGTCAGCACGAAAAAAGGAGGAGGAGCAATGATTCATTTTGTACTGCACGACGCCCAGGATACGGTGGCGGTGGTAGTGGTTGAAGGGGTAAGCGCCGGCATGAAGCTGAAGGGCTGGATCATGGACGAAGACAAGTTCATCGAAATCAAAGCCCGGCAAGACATCCCGATTGGCCACAAGGTGGCGCTGGCCAACATGAAGGTGGGCGACACCGTCATCAAGTACGGCATTGATATGGGCAAAGTGGTCGCGCCGATCAAGACCGGTGAGCATGCGCATGTTCACAACATCAAGACCAAACGCTGGTAAGTCAAACGCTGGTAAAAGACACAAACAGAGAAAAACATGATTTCAAAGAAAACTACGTTTTGGGGTTATCGTCGTCAGAACGGCCGGGTTGGCGTTCGTAACCACGTCATTGTGCTGCCGGTAGACGATCTCTCGAACGCGGCGGCCGAGGCGGTCGCGCATAATATCAAGGGCACGCTGGCGATTCCCCATCCGTACGGCCGCCTGCAGTTTGGCGCCGACCTCGATCTGCACTTTCGCACGCTGATCGGCACCGGCAGTAACCCGAATGTGGCTGCGGTAGTGGTCATCGGCATCGAAGGCGGCTGGACCCAGAAGGTGGTCGAGGGCATCGCCAAGACTGGCAAGCCGGTGGTCGGGTTTGGCATCGAAGGTTTTGGTGATCACGAGACCATTCGCAAAGCCTCTAAAGCGGCCAAGGAAATGCTGCAGGAGGCCAGTGAGATTCATCGGGTGGTCTGCCCGGTCAGCGAGTTGTGGGTATCGACCAAATGTGGTGAGTCGGATACGACTTCAGGCTGCGGTGCCAATCCAACCGTCGGCAACGCCTTCGACAAGTTGTACAAAACTGGCAACACGCTAGTGTTCGGCGAGACCACCGAGATTACCGGTGGTGAGCAAATCGTTGCGGCGCGCTGCCGCAACGACAAGGTGCGTGATCAATTCATGTTCATGTTCAATCGCTACCAGGATGTCATCAATCGGCACAAGACCAGCGATCTGTCCGAGTCGCAACCGACCAAGGGCAATATCGCCGGTGGCTTGACGACGATCGAAGAAAAAGCGCTCGGCAACATTCAGAAGATCGGCAAGAAGTGTGTCGTTGACGGCGTGCTCGACAAGGCCGAGGAGCCGACCGGCAAGGGCCTGTGGTTCATGGATTCATCCTCGGCAGCGGCCGAGATGGTGACCTTGTGCGCGGCGGCCGGATTTGCGGTTCATTTTTTTCCGACCGGCCAAGGTAATGTGATCGGCAATCCAGTCTTGCCGGTCATCAAAATCTGCGCCAACCCTCGAACGGTACGACTGATGAGCGAACATGTCGACGTCGACACGTCGGCGCTGCTGCAGCGCGAATTGACGCTGGATCAGGCCGGCGACAAATTGCTCGATTGCATGTTGCGCACGGCCAATGGCAGGCTGACGGCAGCCGAAACGCTCGGTCATCGGGAGTTTGTGCTAACCCGCCTTTATGAATCGGCCTGATGAGCAAAATCTCGTTGATCGAGGCTGAACAACTGGTCGTGCGCGCCTTGCAGTCGGCCGGTGCGCACGAAGCGATGGCGAGTGCCACGGCGCGCGCATTGGTGCAGGCCGAATCACAAGGATTGAGTTCACACGGCCTGGCAAGAGTTGCGCAATATTGCGTACACCTGCGAAATGGCCGGGCCGAAGGCCAGGTACTGCCGCGCGTGATTCGCGATTCGCTTGCCGCCGCGCTGATTGACGCCGGTGAAGGATTGGCGTTCCCGGCCTGTGCAATGGCGGTTCAACAGGCGATCGAGCGCGCGCGCCGTTATGGCGTCAGTTTGGTGGCAGTGACCAATAGCCATCACTTTGGTGTCGCGGGCGATCATCTCTGGCCGGTTGCAGCAGCCGGCATGGTCGGTCTGGCGATGGGTAATTCACCAGCAGCGATGGCGGCTGCCGGTGGCAAGCAGCCGATTTTTGGTACCAATCCGATCGCGGCGATTTTTCCACGGCCCAGGCAAGACCCGATACTGATTGACCTTTCTCTTTCCGAGGTGGCGCGCGGCAAACTGATGGTCGCGGCGCGCGATGGAAAAAGCATTCCGCACGGCTGGGCGCTCGATGAGCAGGGCCAGTCCACGACCGACCCGGCGCGCGGTATGGCCGGATCGATGTTGCCGATCGGTGCCGCCACCAGCGCCAAGGGTGCGATGTTGGCGTTGCTGGTTGAGTTGCTGGTGACGGCCCTGACCGGTGCCGCGTTCGGCGCTCAGGCCAGTTCATTTTTCGTCGACGAGGGTAACCGACCGCGACTAGGGCAGGCCTTTTTGGTGATCAACCCGGGTGCCTATGCCGGGTCACAAACCTACGCGGAGCGAGTCGAATCACTGGTCACCGAAATGCTGCGCGATGCTGGAGTGCGACTTCCGGGCCAACGGCGCTTCGAACTGGCGCAGACGGCAGCGCGTGACGGTATTGAAGTGGACGATGGTCTGCTGGCGCAGTGGCGTGCGCTGCCCGAACTGCGCCCGAGCGCTTGAGCAAGCCATGCGCAAGCCAGAGCAAGCGATGAGCGAGTCGCTGGCACCATCACCATCGAACGAAACGTTTTTGAAGGTCTCGATCTGGCGCGGCAAATCGAATGGTGGGTTTGTTGAATACGAGGTCGCGCGCCAACCCAGTCAGACCGTGCTCGATGTCGTCACCCAGGTGCAACGCTCGATCGATCCAACCCTGTCTTATCGTTTTGCATGTCGGGTCGGCATGTGCGGTTCCTGCGCCATGACCGTCAACGGAGTGGCGCGCTGGACCTGCCGGACGCATGTTGATCGGGTACTCGAAAAAAAGACCGGTGGCATCGATCGACTTGAAATCGCACCGCTTTCGAATCTGCCGATCATCAAAGACCTGGTGACCGATATGTCCGAGTTCTTCGACAAATGGCAAACTGCCGGCGGGCAATTCAAGGGCGAGCGAACGCGGCATGATGAGTTCGCCAGAATTCGGCCGGACTCGCGCCAGCGGCAGGCTGTCGACGCCGGTATCGAATGTATCGGTTGTGGCGTGTGTTATGCGTCCTGTGATGTCGTCGAGTGGCGCGGCGATTTTTTGGGACCGGCAGCACTGAATCGCGCCTGGACCCTGGTCAACGATGAGCGCGATACGGCCGGTAAGGCGCGTCTGCGCGCAGTGGCCGGTGATGTCGGCTGTCATGTCTGCCACACCCAGGGAAGTTGCAGCGAGCGCTGTCCGAAGGGTATTGAACCGACCGCCGGAATCGCCGGGCTGAAGCGAATGGTCGCGCGCGCTGCGATGCGCGGTGAGCTGGACGAACTCTGAATGCGGCCCAGCCAACAAGCCCGGCTTTGGTACCTCCAGCGAATTAGCGCTGCCGTGCTGGCGTTGTGCGTAATTGTCCATCTGGCCGGCATTTTGTACGCAATGCAAGGCGGTATTTCGAGCGCCGAGATTTTGGCGCGTACCCGCGGCAACTACGTCACAGCCGCTTTTTATCTGCTGTTTGTCATCGCGGCAGCAGTCCATGCGCCAATCGGCCTGGCCCGTATTGGCGAGGAGTGGCTGGGTTGGCGCGGACGCTCGCTTGAAATGGCGATGCTGCTTCTGTGTTTGATCTTGTTGGTTTGCGGTGCCGCTGCCGTCTGGGGTTTGGTCGGTGCTTAATCCGGACGCGCTGCAGATGAAACCCCGCACTGATTCTGATCGGCTCGGTGCCATGCGGCGCAATGACGCGCGCGCGCGTCGCCACGCCGGTTGGTGGGCATTTATTTTTCATCGAATTTCCGGATTGCTGCTGAGCTTGTTCTTGCCGCTGCATCTGCTGGCGCTGGGCCAGTCGCTGCGCGGTGAAGCTGCGTTGGGTGAGTTTTTGCGCTGGGCCGATCAGCCGCTGTTCAAAGTTGCAGTGTGGGGGCTGACGGTGTTATTGGCGGTACATCTGATTGGTGGCATCCGCCTGCTCTGGCTTGAGTTTCTGCCCTGGCAAGGCATGCGCCGAGGCATGATTTTGACCACCGCTATGGCTTCGATGTTGTTTGGACTGGCGCTGGCCGTTACCATCCTGTTTAATCATTAAAGCATCGGGAGAGTGCAGGTGTACAAGGTCACATTGAGCAAGGTCACACGAGGTGAGCTCACACTAGGCAAGATCGCGCGCAAGTTAGTTAAAGCAGCATCGGCGTTTGCGATGTTGGGTAGCTTGCTGCCGGTCGCGCAATCACAGACACAACCAACCGCACAAACAACCGCACAGACGGCGTGGCCGACCAAACCGGTACGTCTGATTGTGCCGTTTGCCCCTGGCGGTACCACCGACATCGTAGCGCGCCTGTTGGGTCAGAGCCTGTCCGAAACCTGGGGACAGACGGTGGTGGTCGAGAACCGCGCCGGCGCGGGCGGCAATATTGGCGCGGAACTGGTTGCCAAGTCAGCGGCCGATGGTCATACCTTGTTGATGACCTCGGGCAGCATCTTCACGGTCAATCCTTATCTCTACAAAAGCCTGCCGTTTGATCCGGTCAAGGACTTTGCGGCGATCACCATGGTCGCCAGCGGCCCGATGCTGGTCTCGGTTCATCCTTCAGTCAAAGCTAATAACCTGAAAGAGCTGATCGCGCTGGCCAAGGCAGAGCCTGGCAAGATCAGTTTTGGTTCAGCCGGCGTCGGTTCACAGGTGCACATGGCGGCCGAGAACCTGGCGTTCGCGGCTGGTGTTCAATTGCAGCACATTCCCTACCGTGGCGAGTCGGCGGCACTCAATGATCTGGCCGGTGGACAAATTCAACTGATGGCGGGTAATTTGGCGGCGGCGATCGGATTTGCGAACCAGGGCAAGATCAGACCGCTGGCGGTGACCGGGCGTGAGCGTGCCAAACAATTGCCGAATGTTCCGACCGCTGCCGAGAGCGGCTTGCCGGGCTTCGAAAACATCGGCTGGTTCGGGTTGATGGCACCAGCCGGCACACCGGCATCGGTGGTCGATAAAGTGCATAAGGATACGGTCACTGCACTGGCGCAGACGCAGACCAAGGCTCGACTGTTTGTCAATGGCATGGACGCGGTCGGCAGCGCACCACCGGCCTTTGCGGCGGCGATTGTTGAAGAATCGAAGCGTTGGCAAGAAGTGATCAAAAGCCGAAATCTGAGTGCGCAATGACCACCCATCTCAGCAGCAGCAATCTGAGCTTGGATCTGCAGGTGGTCGAAGACGCTGCCAAGGAGCTCTACATACGAGCGCTGAAGATTCTGCCGCCGGACATCAAGCTGGGTTTTGATCGCTTGGTGGCTACTGAGACGGCACCGACGGCGCAGCGAATTCTGGGCACGATGCTCAGCAACATCAAAATTGCCGAGGCCAACAATAATCTACTGTGCCAGGACACGGGACTACCGATTTACACGGTCACGATTGGCCGCCAGGTCTCGTATGACGGTGTTGCGCTGAAGCAGGCAATCCGTCGTGGCTGCGAACGTGCGACCCGCGAACATCCGTTACGCTCGTCGGTGGTCCATCCCCTGACCCGCAAGAATGACCATACCTCCTGCGGTATCGACATGCCAGTGATTCACATCGACTTCGATGAGCGCGAAGGTCTGGTTGAAATCGAAATGATTCCGAAGGGCAGCGGCTCGGAAAACAATTCGTTTTTACGGATGGCTATTCCCGCCGACGGGGTTGATGCCATCAAGACCTTCGTCATTGATTCGGTGATTGCCGCTGGCGGCAAGACCTGTCCGCCAACCATCGTCGGGGTCGGCATCGGCGGTACTTCTGATCTCTGTGTACTGCTCGCCAAACGAGCGGCCACCCGGGCGCTCGGCAGCCACTGCAGCGACCCCGCCGGCGCAGCACTCGAGCTTGAACTCAGCGAGGCCGTCAACCTGCTCGGGGTCGGCCCGCAAGGATTGGGGGGCGACTCAACCGCCTTTGCGGTCCTTATCGAACTGGCGGCGACGCACATCACGATGAATCCGGTGGCCGTCAACCTGCAATGTCATTCGGCGCGCCGTTCGCGCGTCAGCATTTCCTCGACTGGTCTGGTGTACGGATTCTGAGATGCCGCACTACATTTTAAATATGCCGATCGATGAATCACAAGCGCGAGTATTGCGAGCGGGTGATACCGTCACCTTGCAGAAGACCTTGTTTGGCATTCGCGATGCGACACAAATCGCATTGTTTGATCGCGGCCGCAGCACCCACTTCGATCTGAGCGGCCAGGCGGTTGTGCATACTGCGCCCAACGTCCGGAAAGTACCGGAGTCCCGGCAATGTCCGTCCGGTTACGAAGCCTTGTGTGTCGGTACCACGACTTCGTCGCGGATGGAGCGCTTTACCCGGCCGCTGATGCAGCAATACGGCGTTCGACTCATCGTCGGCAAAGGCGGTCTGCATGCCGATTCGCTGGCGGCGTTTGCGCAATTTGGTGGTGCGTACCTCGCAATTGTTGGTGGTGCGGCGGCCCTGCAAACGAGCTGGATC
>JANORY010001061.1:0-1017 GCA_031415535.1 Burkholderiales bacterium
GAATGACAGCCTGTTTTTATCGGAAAGCCCTGATACCTTTTACGGCTTTGCATCCATGAAGTTTTTGTAAACCACGCTCGCCCGGGCTTTGCGTCGAAACATTTCAAAAAGCTGGTTTTGCGGAAATATTTTTTTCAGTAAAAACAGCAAACCGGTTTCAGGTAAAACCGTAAATATGGTTTGCATTAAAAATGTTTTTCCGTAAAAACGGATAACTGGTTTTCCTCAAAGCATCATTTCCCGGAACCGCCGAAGCTGGGCATCATCCCCCAGGATGACCAGTTGCGTGCCTGCCCGCAGCCGCGTGTCCGGCTCCGGATTGACGATATAATGGCCGTCGGCAAGGCGCAGGCCGATGACGTTTGCGCCGGTATTTGTGCGGATATTGAGTTCGTTGAGCGACTGGCCGAGGCGTTCGGGGCGGAAGTTTTCGCACGGAAATTCTTCAAAAAGAATCGGTGTCGCCTGGCCCATGTTCGAAAGCAGGTTGAAAAATTCAACCACGCGCGGGTTATTGACCAGCGCAGCCATGTAAAAACCGCCAATCCGTTCCGGCATGATGACGTGGTCAGCCCCGGCTTTTCGCAGTTTTTTCTCCGATTTTTCATTGACCGCCCGGCAGATGAGGTGCAATTTCGGATTCAATTCGCGAGCAGAAAGCACGAGAAAAACAGCTTCTGCCTCCTCGGCAAACGTTACAATCAATGCCTGCGCGTTGCGAATTCCAGCCTCGATGAGCAGTGCATCTTCGGTTGCGTCGCCGTCCAGAAAGAGAATTTTTGCGGAGTCGCGGAGCTCTTCAAGCCGCTCCATTTTTTGTTCGATGACGACAAACGGAATGTGTCGGCGGGTGAGTTCGTCGGCTGTCTGGCGGCCATATTTGCCGTAACCGCAGACGATAATGTGCCGTCGGAGTGATTCTATTTTTTTCAAACTGCGCCAGAATTTGAAGTTTGCCCGCAGCTCGCTGTCCATCACAATGGAGGTCAGAATCGAGATGGCGTAGCCGTAGGCTCC
>JANORY010001062.1:0-1359 GCA_031415535.1 Burkholderiales bacterium
CTGGAGAACTATCGGCCGAGTCCTCGTTCTATTTGAAGCACGCGCTCGCCGCCTGTGAGGGTGGAGTTGCACGCGCGCACATTATTCCATTTGCACTCGACGGCAGCGTCTTGCTGGAGCTGTTTCAGCACGACGGCGTCGGCACCATGCTGGTCGAAGAAACGCTGGAGGCCTTGCGCGAAGCCACGCTCGACGATGTCGGCGGCATCCTGTCGTTAATCCGGCCGCTGGAGGCCGACGGTACACTGGTGAAGCGTGATCGTGCTCGCATCGAGCAGGAAATTACTAACTTCTCCGTGATGGAGCACGATGGTGTGATCTGGGGCTGCGCGGCGCTGTATTCGTTCACTAAACAAAAGATCGGCGAAATGGCCTGCCTGGCGGTCAACCCGAAGGTACAAGGCCAGGGTGACGGCGATCGAATCTTGCGGCACATCGAGCATCGCGCGCGCGCCGCCGGTTTGACGCATCTGTTCGTGTTGACCACTCGAACCATGCACTGGTTTCAAAAGCGCGGCTTCGTCCAGGCGGGCATCGATTCCTTGCCGCTTGAGCGGCAAGGCCTGTATAACTGGCAGCGCAAGTCGCAAGTCCTCATCAAAGAACTTTGACCCGGAGTAAGAAATGGCCCGATCCGTATTTTGTGTGAAGCTGCAACGCGAGGCCGACGGTCTTGATTTCGCCCCCTACCCCGGCGAGCTTGGTAAAAAAATCTACGAAGGCGTCAGTAAAGAAGCCTGGCAAGGCTGGGTCAAACATCAGACCATGCTGGTCAATGAGAACCGCCTGAATCTGGCTGATGCACGCGCCCGCAAGTATCTGGCGACGCAAATGGAGCAGTACTTTTTTGGCGGCGGTGCCGACAAGCCGGCCGGTTATGTCCCCGAAGCATGATTCACTTTAAACGTTGGTGACTGCTGCCGGAAACGTCGACCCGAGGCTGACGCTCGATATCAGCAGCCAGCCTGCTGTGTTGCGCTTAAGCGGCATCTGGAATCAGGCCGCAGGTATTCCCGACCCGGAACCATTGGTCAATAAACTGCCGCCAGGCGCGGATTTGTCCTTGAGCACCGAACAAATTGAGCGCTGGGACACATCGATCGCTGCCTTCGTGGCCCGACTGGAGCGCATCGTCACCGCACGCGGCGGCCAGTTGCATAGCGACGGGCTGCCGGCAGGTGCTCAGCGACTGATGAAATTGATTCGCGGCAATACCGCCCCGAGCGTCGCCAGCCGCAAGCGCGACCGATTCTTCGTGCGGGTCGGCAAGGAGGTGCTGCGCCGCGTGGGTCGGGTATCGGCCTGGTTTGCCCTGGCCGGTGCCACCTTCGCCGCCGTCATTCGGCTGTTGCTGGGCCG
>JANORY010001063.1:0-9135 GCA_031415535.1 Burkholderiales bacterium
CCGCGGGCTTCACCTGGTGGTCCGTCACCTGGTAGTACCAGACGGAAGGACCATCGGAACCGCTGAAGCTGACATCGATGTCGTCAAAGTAGCCGTTGTTGACACCAAACAAGGTCAGCGCCATTTCCCAAACCTGCAAAGGCTGGTATTGCGGCTGCTTCATGAGTTCAGTGACCAGACGACCGCGCTCCAGTTGTTTACGCGTCGCCTCGTCCAGGTCGGAGGCGAACTGCGCGAACGCCGCCAGTTCACGGTACTGCGCGAGCGAGAGTCGAACACCACCGCCCAGCTTCTTGATGATGTCCGATTGAGCCGCACCGCCGACTCGCGACACCGAGACGCCGGCGTTAATGGCCGGGCGAATACCGGCATTGAACAGATCGGTCTCGAGAAAGATCTGGCCGTCGGTAATCGAAATCACGTTAGTCGGTACAAACGCCGAGACGTCACCCGCCTGGGTTTCAATGATCGGCAGGGCGGTCAGCGAACCGGTTTTACCCTTGACGGCCCCATTGGTGAATTTCTCGACATATTCCTCATTCACACGCGCCGCCCGTTCAAGCAGTCGTGAATGCAAATAGAACACATCGCCCGGGTATGCTTCGCGCCCAGGTGGGCGACGCAGCAGCAGCGACACCTGCCGATAGGCCCAGGCCTGTTTGGTCAGGTCGTCATAAATAATCAACGCATCCTGGCCGCGATCACGGAAGTACTCGCCCATCGTGCAGCCCGAGTAGGGCGCGATGTACTGCAGCGCGGCCGATTCCGAGGCCGTAGCCGCCACGATAATGGTGTACGCCATGGCACCGTGTTCTTCGAGCTTGCGCACGACGTTAGCCACGGTGGACGCTTTTTGGCCGACTGCAACATAGATGCAGATCAGGTCCTTGCCCTTCTGATTGATGATCGTGTCGATCGCCACCGCAGTTTTGCCGGTCTGACGGTCGCCGATGATCAGCTCGCGTTGGCCGCGTCCGACCGGCACCATCGCGTCAATCGATTTTAATCCGGTCTGTACCGGCTGCGACACCGATTTACGGGCGATCACGCCCGGCGCAACCTTCTCGATCACGTCGGTCATCTTGGCGTTGATCGGACCTTTGCCGTCGATCGGATGACCCAGCGAATTCACCACACGGCCGATCAACTCGGGACCTACCGGCACCTCGAGAATTCGGCCGGTTGATTTGGCGGTCGAGCCTTCGGATATATGCTCGTACTCACCCAGCACGACCGCACCGACCGAGTCACGTTCAAGGTTTAACGCCAGACCGAAGGTGTTGCCGGAGAACTCGATCATTTCGCCTTGCATGACGTCGGAGAGGCCGTGGATGCGGCAAATTCCGTCCGTGACCGAGACGACGGTGCCCTGATTGCGGGTGTCGGCCTGGGTCTGCAGGTTCTGGATCTTGTTCTTCAGCAATTCGCTGATTTCAGCGGGATTCAATTGCATGGCGAGTTCTCCTAATTCTTGAGTGCGACTGCAAGCTGGGCCAGCTTGCCGCGCACCGATGCATCCATGACTTCATCACCGACTCGAATCGATACGCCGCCAATAAGCTCGGCATCGACAGAGATTGTGAGTTCCACAGCACGACTGTATTTGACTTCAAGGATCGAGCGGATTTCGGCCGCTTGCGCATCGGACAGCGCAAAGGCTGAGACAACATACGCATCGACTACGCCTTCATGTTGATGGCGTTGGTGCCCGAATTGCGCCGCGATATCCGGCAAGGCGGTCAAACGATCGTTTTGCGCCAGCAGCGTGACAAAATTACGCTGCTCGGGACTCATTTGACCGGCAACGTCAGCCACAACCGTGGCGATCGCCTCGGCGCTCAGGTTTGGGTTACTGATAATCTGGCTTGCCAAAGGTGAGGCGATCACCGCTGACAGGCGCTGCAAAGCGTCCGACCAGCTCGGCAGGGCAGCCTGCTCGATCGCCGTCTTGAAGGCGGCGTCGGCATAGGGCCGGGCAATGGTCATCATTTCGGCCATGGCTCAGCGCAGCTCGCTTTTCAGGTTGGACAACAAATCCGCATGTTTGCCGGCGTCGATTTCGCGGCGCAGGATCTTCTCGGCACCGGCGACTGCCAGAGCCGCGACCTGATCCCGAAGTTGGTCCTTGGCGCGTTGTGCTGCCAGCGCCGCTTCCTCTTCGGCAGATTTCTTCGCCGCGTTGACGATGCGAGTTGCTTCGGTACGCGCTTCATCGATCAGCAAAGAGGCCTGACGTTCGGCACCCGCACGCACTTCGGTAGCGCTGTTACGCGCCTTGGCGATTTCGTCATAGACGCGTTTTTGCGCGGCACTGAGTTCCAGCTTGGCTTTGTCTGCTGCAGCCAGTCCATCGGCGATTCGCTTTGAGCGATCGTCCAGCGCTTTGGTGATCGGCGGCCAAACATAGGTTGCCGTGAACCACCAGAGAATTCCGAATACGATGATCTGGATGAAGAGAGTCGCGTTTAGGTACACGACGGGCTCCTTCTTTTCAAGTTAATCAAAGCGGCGCACCCGGTTATCCTGACGGTTGAATTGGCGGGCAAGGTCGCTACGGCATTGAGCAGGGCGTGCGCTCCGTGGATCACTTGAAGGGGTTGGCAAACGCGAATAACATCGCGATACCGACGCCGATCAGGTAAGCCGCATCGATTAGACCGGCGAGCAAGAACATCTTGGTTTGCAGCTTGTCCATGAGTTCGGGCTGGCGGGCCGCACCCTCGATGTATTTACCGCCCATCATGCCGATACCGATACAGGCGCCTAGGGCACCCAGGCCGATGATCAATCCGCAGGCGATGGCAACGAGAGCAACGTTAGTCATGATGACTCCTATCTTCTTTGATGACTTGGTATGTTTAGTGGAAGTAGTACAAAAGTTAAAGCGAGTTCAAGGTAATTTGGGTGGGCCGGCGGCATCGGTGTGCCTGATTATCGCTTAGTGACCTTCATGAGCTTGTCCGATATAGACCAAGGTCAGCATCATAAAAATAAAGGCCTGCAAAAGCACAATCAGAATGTGGAAAATGGCCCAAGCAGTTCCGAAAATGATGTGCCCGGCACCCAGCAACAAGCCACCCACCGAAAGCGCGAAGGCGCCGCCCATCAAGGCGATCAGCATGAACACCAATTCACCAGCAAACATGTTGCCGAACAATCGCATGCCGAGTGAAACGGCGCGGGCGACGTATTCGATCAATTGCATGGCTAAATTGACGACGCCGAGCACCAGGGCTGCAATCGGATTTTTAGACGTGCCGAACGGTGCCGTGAACAACTCGTGAACAAAGCCGCCGAGGTGTTTTACTTTGACACCATAGAACAGGGTCGCACCCAGCACAACCAAGGCCATCGCCATGGTCGCGTTCAAGTCAGCTGTGGGCACCGAACGCTGATAGTGAATGCCAATCATCTCGCCTAATCGCGGCAGTAAGTCGACCGGCAACAGGTCCATCGAGTTCATGAACACGATCCAGACGAAGGCGGTCAGAGCCAGTGGCGCGATGTGGGTGATATCGCCCTTGACGATCGAGCGCGCCTGCTCATGAACAAACTCTACCAAGGATTCAATTGCGCCGACGAAGCGCCCGGGGACGCCGGAACTCACCCGTTTGGCGGCGGCATACATCATCCAGGCGGCCAAGACGGCCAGCACTACCGACCAGAACACGGTGTCAATGTTGACGATCGAGAAATCGACGATGTTGGTCTGCGGATGCCCTGAGGTGTTCAGGTGCCCGAGATGGTGAACGATGTATTCCGAGGAAGTTGGTGCGTTTGATGCAGCCGCCATGATGTTTCCGTTATTTTTGCTCTAGTGCTCTGTTTGCTGCGTAAGTGCTGTTGTTCTCGCCCTTGACCTTCATCAGTTCAGCGATCGGCGCTCGATTCCCCGTTAACCAGAGTGCAAACAACGGCACCTTGAGAGACACAATCAATCCGGTCAGCAACGAAGGCCAATGCAGATCGTTATATCCCTGTACCACCGCCACCAAGAGTGCGATCGTGAGCGCGATTTTGGCGAACTCGCCAAGAAAGAACACGACCGGGTACGACTCCGGTGACTTTCCTCTATGCATTGCCAGTCGCAGCGCAAACAACGCATTCGGAATAAACGCTGCTGCTGCGCCGAGTACCAAACTGAAAGCACTCGAAACCCCGAATACAAACCAAGCAAGCAGTCCCAAGACCAGGCTGGAAACCACTTGCAATCCGACGGCTACCAACATGCTTTAATTTTTAGTGCGCTGGGCAAAGACTGTCGATTGTAGGGAGGCCAGGACTAGCGGTCAAATGTAGTCGTTCTTGACGTTGCTGATTTCTCGGATTGATGGGAGTTCTGCAACAGCTTGTTCACTTGCCTCAGGCCGCATCGGGTGGAACAATGGTGATATTGCAAAAACGGGGGACCGCTATGTTCTGGATCGTGCGAAATGCTGGGTTCCGGACTTTGGCTTGGCTGCTGATATTTGCCATGACCGCCATGATGGGTCGCGCGATGGCTCAGAACCCGCCGACGGGCGACGCCTCCGAGAAATCCGATGTCTCCGCAACAAAGCCGGTTACTGCAGGCGGATTAGAGCGATTTCCGAAGTTTCGGTCGTCAATCGTCAGGATTGAGACCCAGGTGCCCGGCGATGCCTTGAGCGTCGAGACGCTCGGCGCGAAGCGCAGCGGTTCTGGCGTACTCATTGAAAGTCAGTTGGTACTTACGATTGGCTATCTGTTGCTGGAGGCCGACCAAGTCATGATCACCAGCAGCAGCGGTCGCAGAATTCCAGGCAGTGTGGCGGGGTATGACCATGAATCCGGTTTTGGATTAATTCGAGCCGCACTTCCGCTCGAAGGCGAGCCACTCACCATCGGCGATTCAGACTCAGTCAACGAAAGTCAGCGGGTACTTACACTTGGCCAAGGCGAGGCGGATGCTACTGAACTCCTGGTGGTATCCAGGCGCCCCTTTACGGGCAGTTGGGAGTATCTGCTTGAGAAGCCGATATTTACTTTTCCACCGGTTAACAATTGGAGTGGCTCGGCGCTGATTACCGAGGCAGGACTTCTGGTTGGCGTGGGCTCACTTATTCTGAATGATGTCTCAGAGTTGCGTGGTGGCGTGCCAGGAAACCTATTTGTGCCCGTGAATTTACTCAAGCCGATTTTGGCTGATTTGCTTAAAACCGGCCGCCGAGCCGGCAGCGTCCGCCCTTGGCTGGGCGTGACCACCGAAATGGTTCGGGGGCGACTATTGATTACCCGGGTCACCAAAAGTGGTCCGGCGGATCTGGCCGGCGTTGAATCGGGCGACGTGATTGTTGGCGTCGATTCCGAACAGATTGCTGATCGCGCCGACTTTTATCGCCGGCTTTGGGGTAGCGGTTCAGCCGGTGTCGTGGTCGCTTTGCGCCTCTTGAAGTCGGGTGAGCAGCCGAGGAGCATTTCCGTAAAATCGATGGATCGGATGGATTTCCTGCGCAAGCCGGGTGGCGTTTAGACCTTGCTAGTGACCGCTGTTTCGAACCGCCAGAAATGGCGTGAAGTCAGTTTGCTGGCGAATGTGCTCTTGAAGCGCCTGCGCCTCGGTTCTGTCCAGGTAAGGGCCGGCTTGTACCTTGAACCAGCCATTGACTTCAAATACTTGCAGTTTTCCGGACACCACTTCGATATGTTCTTCTGCCCAGGCCAACGCCCAGGCAGCATTCTCGCGATTCTGGAACGCGCCCATTTGCACGTAGACCGCCGTACGAATTGCCGCTGATTGCGGGGATTCTGAGGGATTGTCTCCGCCGCGCACGGTGCTCGCTTTGTCGGTCGTTCCGGTGCCAGGCGTTGCGCCGAATTTTGCGAACCGTTGATCGGTCTGGTCAGTCGATGGCAGTTCCAGATTCGATGGCAGTTCGAGATTCGATGACACTTCACTCGGGCTGCTTTGTGCGACTCCTTTGACGGCGGTACTGATCATCGAGTTGCGAACCGCTTGCATTTTTTCAGTGGCGACCGTGATCGAAGGCTGCCCGGGCGATTCATCCAGGGCGATCTGTTCAACGATGACATCGGTGAAACCTTTCTCCAGATAACCCAGTTTATGGGCTGCTGTGTACGAAAGGTCGATCACGCGGTTATTCAGGAATGGCCCGCGATCATTAACCCGAACCACCACCGATTGCCCGGTTTGGGCGTTAGTAACGCGGGCGTAACTCGGCAGCGGCAGAGTAGGGTGGGCGGCGGTCATAGCGTACATATCGTAACGTTCACCATTGGCGGTCTTATTGCCGTGAAATTTTCGGCCGTACCAGGACGCGACGCCGCGCTGCATGAACGGTTTGATTTCTCGCTCCGGCAGGTATCGGCGGCCAAATAGGGTGTAAGGTCGATTCGCCCAGGACGCCAAGGCCTCCTTGCGGGGTTTGGCATCCGGAATCAGGTCGATGTGGGCTGGTATGTGTTCACCTGGGCCGTCATTCTCAAAGTAGGCTCCGCCTGAATGCGGCAGCTTTCTGGGTTTTACGGCCAGTTGTGCACCGTTGGCCGGCAGCCGTCGAACCGTTTCGGCACCGGACGACCTTGCCGAAGTTACGGGGTTCCCCGACACATCGGGCTGTTCAGGATTTGGGGGACCAACGGGACCCACTGGAACCACTAACCCGCCGGATACGGGTTGAGGGCTTGATGGAATGGCGGGTTCAATGGTGCTGCAGGCGGTGACGAGGAACAGCGCCCCACTGATTGCAAGTACCTGCCTAAGGTACCTTCCGAATAGACCTTCAAGGGTTCGACTGAATCCAAGCTCAACAACGGTCCAAAGTTGCACTTTGTGCCCCAGCTCTTGGCGTGACGCCTAAGAATCCATTGCATCCGACTCGATCCTGCAGAACCAGCCGTGCCGGTCGAACGGCGTTTCGAAGGGGACAGCCGGTCGGCGACGCGATGGAACCGGCTTAAGATTCGTTTTGCAAGGGAACGCCCAATCGCGCCATCAATCCTTCGAAATTCTCGGGACTCGAAAAACTGATGACCAGTTTGCCTCGGCCCTTGGGTCCCGGTTGAATTCGGACCTCGGTTGCCAGTGCGTCGCACAGGCTTTCTTGCAGCCGAAGCAAATCCCGATCCAGGGCGGGGCGTGTTTTGGCGGATGCCTCAGTCTGGGTCAGGGTGCCGCTTTCCTCGGTCTGGCGTGCGGCCGCCTTGGTAACGAGGCGTTCGGTTTCGCGCACACTCAGGCGCTTTTGCACAACTTCATGGGCGAGCATGGTCTGGGTCGCACGATCGAGCGGCAACAGGGCGCGCGCGTGTCCCATGTCCAGGTCGCCAGCGATCAACATGGTTTGGACCGAGCCGGCGAGATTTAATAGCCTTAACAGGTTACTGGTAGCACTGCGCGAGCGGCCAATCGCTTGCGAGGCCTGTTCATGGGAGTAGTTAAACTCGTCGATGAGGCGTTTGATCGCCTGCGCTTCCTCGAGTGGATTTAGATCCTCCCGTTGAATATTCTCGATGAGGGCAAGTGCAAGCGCTTGCTCGTCCGGAACATCCCGAACCATGATCGGCACTTCGTCGAGACCTGCCAAACGTGCCGCACGGAAACGTCGTTCGCCGGCGATGATTTCGTAACTGGCCAAATGCGGATCGTCATTCGCCGTCGGTGACTTCAGCGGCCGAACCAGAATCGGCTGCATCATGCCGTGGCTGATCAAGGATTGCGCCAGTTCCTGGAGCGCAGTTTCATCCATTCGCGTGCGCGGCTGGTAACGTCCCGGCTGCAGTTGGCTGATTTTTAGGGTCTGCGGGTACACGCCCGATGTGGCGGGCGGTGCAGGCGCGGGAACGTCGGCGCCCAGCAAGGCGGCCAAACCGCGGCCGAGACCCTTTTGTTTTGTGATCATCTAAGAGAGACCTCGGTTTTCATTCGTTTTACGAGTTCGTCGGCGAATTCGGTGTACGCCTTGGCACCTTTGGAGTTCGCATCGAAAAGTACGCCGGGAATGCCGAAGCTGGGCGCTTCCGCGAGTCGAACATTGCGCGGGATCAGCGTTTTGAAAACTTTATCACCGAAATGTTCTTCCAATTGGGCAGATACCTGTTGTGTCAAAGTCACTCGTGGATCGAACATCACGCGTAACAGTCCAATAATCTGCAATCGGGTGTTGAAGTTGGCATGAACCTTTTTGATGGTATTGACGAGGTCCGAGAGTCCTTCGAGCGCGTAGTACTCGCATTGCATGGGAATAATGACGCCGGTGGCGGCGCAAAAGCCGTTTAAGGTCAGTAGCGAAAGCGCCGGCGGGCAGTCGATCAAAATATAGTCGTAGTCGCCCTCGACCTCGGCGAGTGCCTCGCGCAGGCGCGTTTCACGTTCATCAAAGCCGACCAGTTCAAGCTCCGCTCCGGCCAACTCTCGATTGGCCGGTAGTACTGAGAAGTTGCCATTCGGTGAGGCCTTGGTCGCCTCGGTAACATCGGCGAGTCCGATCAGAACTTGGTAGATCGAGTGCGTCAGCGTGCGCTTGTCAATGCCGCAACCCATTGTTGCGTTGCCTTGTGGATCGAGATCGATCAGCAGCGTGCGTTGACCGATCTGGCCAAGGGCGGCCGCCAGATTGACCGAGGTGGTGGTTTTGCCAACCCCACCCTTTTGATTGGCGATAACGAAGATCTGCGCCATTCAGTTTGTGTTCATGAGGATGAGATGTCGCTCAGCGTCGAGCTCGGGCACTTGGATCGGCACAATGCTTGATACGCGCCAGTCCGAGGGCAGTTGTTCAATTTCGCTCAAGGGTAGTTTGCCTTTCATGGCGGCCAAGGTAGTGTGGGGGCCGGCCAGCGCATTACAGCCTTGGACAAATTGAGACAGCGAAGTGAATGCCCGACATACGATCAATTCCGGTTTGCGCACCGCTCGCTGGTGTTCGATCCTGCCGTGGACTGCCGTCACGTTAGACAAACCCAGGGTCGCGATCACATGTTTCTGAAAGGCAATTTTCTTGCCAACCGAATCCACCGATATCAGTTCGCGTTGCGGCCAAAGGATTGCCAGCGGCAGGCCAGGCAATCCCGCGCCACTGCCCACATCCCAAAATATCTCCCGATCCGTTCCTGAATTTGTGGATGGACTTAAGCTGTTTTGAGCAACAGTAAAGG
>JANORY010001064.1:0-5036 GCA_031415535.1 Burkholderiales bacterium
CACCCAGATTCGGGTTTGAACGGGCTTCGGCCTGGCGGGCGACTGGCAAAGCCGCTATACCGGCAGCAGCGGCGATCGATTGAATGGCCGCGCGACGATTCTTTTTCATCTCAAGTCTCCTTAGCTTTTATTCGGCGGTGACGTCTGGTGGGAGCCATTCTTAACCCAGACAAGCTCCCAGTCCTACTAACGACCCCACAGCTAGATAATGCTCCCTATTGGTAGCAAATGTCACGTCTAACGAAGCAAATCTAACGAAGCAAGCGAACATTACGACTGACCGTCTGCAACATGGTTTTTAATGTTCGTACACGAATCGGCGCGTCCGCCGCGTGCGACTCGAACGCGCTAGCGACGGCAATGATCCGCTCAATTGATTCGGTTGCGTGGCGAACTTCGATCCCCGCCTCTTTGGCCAATCGCATAAGTTGGACTCGTGACGGTGCCTTTGCTTCCCCACACACATCCATCTGATGCTCTCCCGCCGGTCCCTCGTTGTAGGTGAGGTCGTAGCATGGTGCCAGGCGCCAGTGCCGGTCGCGGCTCAGACGGAACGAGAAGTTTTTGCAATGATCATCACGATTATTGAACACCACGTTGAAAACGGCTCGCTCGAACGCCTTTTGAACCTCGCGTTCGTCGCGAGTGAATAAGCGAGTGATTCGCATGAAGCTCGTATAGTCAACCGATGACGGCAGCCGAAAGTCGGCATGCAGCATACCGGCCAATGTGTGTATCGGTACCCTCATTTCGTCTTCAATGTCGAATCGACGGATGCCGAAGCAGGCCAGGCGACTGTCAAGATCGAAGTAGCGAGTTTCGGGTATCTCCAGTCCGCAGGACGCCGCCAGTTTCGAGTACAGGTATTCGATTGCGCAGACTTCCTTGTGCTCGGATTGACCCTGAAATTTCATCAGCCAAGCCTGCCCGGAATTCGACGACTCGGTGCTGAGCCTGCCGCTTGACGGATCGTAGTTGACTAGCACTTTAGGGCGCGCGCCGTGCGGCGAACCACCTATCAGGGCAAGGTGTCGTAGCGCCTCGCGGTCGTTTCCGGCTATGACCACCTTAGCCTGTCGAGCCAGGGCTCGAAGCTCGACGGTCTGCGCTTGCAGCGCCTGGTCATCAGCCGGAACGAAGCTCAACGCGCCAAGCGCTCGATCGCCGATAAAGCTTAGTCGATCCAGGGGCGAGACGATCGCTGGGTCACGGCTGAGCAAGCGAAACAGTCGATCCATGAGAAACAGACCCCAGCCGTCAGGCAAGGCATCGTAGACGAGTCCAGGCAGTCGCATCTGATGCACGGGGAACCGCCCATATGCTTGCGCTCGAAGCTGCAAATGCCGGGGTGATAGCTCAAGGCCTCGACGTAATGCCTCGGATGAGTACTCGAACAGGAGATCGCTGCCGTTGTCTGCCAAGGTAGCGAGCGGCCAGTCTTCTCCCCAGCCCCGATACCGGACCTCAAGCCTTTTCAGCGTACCTTCCTGGCTGGTTTGTTCGAAGCACGCACACGGCGCGCGAGTGCCTGCACTTCCATATCGGCGATCGAGCGAATTTCAGGCAGGAACAGTGCACCCAGTTGATCGACGAGACCGAGCGCTTGAACTACCCGGACCAGGGAATTGAGTGTGCTTCGACCATTGTTTTCCAGCGCCACAACCGTACCGCGCGAGACGCCGGCACGGAGCGCGAGTTCGGCTTGCATAAGCCCTGATGAAAGCCGCTTCGCTTTAAGCCGGCCGCCGAGTTGCAGGCAGCACTCAGATGCGGTCGCCATCTTAAAGTCAATAATTGTAGACATTAACTCGATTATAGTTGATTAATGTCTAGTTTTCTATTTATTAGATCTTCGCATTAACCTATTGCCTGTTAGGACAGAGATACAGCGCTGGGCGCCAGAATTGCTTGCAGATTGTCAGAATCATCGGACTATTGCGGGAGAAAAAGTCTCGCTGCGGCTTTAGCTTCCTTTGATTTACCCATTACCCGCAGCAACACCAACCCGTCGATCGTCGCCAGCAGCAAAGCTGCTTGCTGCTTTTTGTTTTCCGCCTTGCTGACGGTCAAGCGCTGTTCTATCCATTGCAAGAAAAACTCAGCGATTTTGGAGGCCACCTGTGATTGCGGTGTTCTTTGGGCTGGCTTCATTGGGCGGCACTCACCCGGCGACCGAGCGCGCCTGGGTACTACTTTTTGACGTGATGAAGTGGCCGCTCGATGGTGCGCAGGGACGATTCGACAGCAATGCGCGTGTTTTGAGCGCGGTCTGCGGTGGTTTGATCGTCAGTTGGTCGGTCATGTTACTGTGGCTGCTCAATGTCCCTTTTTTGCTCGGGTTGGTGTTGCCACTGCATTGGCTTAACCGGGTTCGTAGCCCGCGTAGTTTGCAATCCAAGCTCTGATCCCGACGCCAGAAACCTAAAAATCACCAGGCGCGTTTCCGCGGAAACGTTTTCGGTCGCAATTGCGATGGACCATACCCTCGCAGCTATCAATTATTCGGGCTCGGTCGAACAAATCGCTGGCAATAATTCACCGATTGACCCGGTCAGCAAGGCATCGGCCAGATCATCCATGGCGGTTACTTGCGCATTGATGATCACCACCCGTGCCCCGGCTTGTTTGGCCAACGGCACGGCACCGGCCACCGGAAACACTTGTAGCGTCGAGCCGACGGCAATGAAGAGATCAGCCTCGCCGGCGACCTGCAGGGCGCGGTCGATGACTTCAGGGATCAGTGCCTGGCCGAATGAAATCGTATCGCTCTTCTGAATGCCACCGCACTTCAGGCAGGCCGGATCGGCCTCGCCAGCACGCACACGCGCCAGCGCCTCCTCCATCGGTGCGCGACGCCCGCAGCTCCAGCACATGACGCGGCGAATAGTGCCGTGAACTTCGATGACCTTCTCCGCCGAGGTACCGGCGATTTGATGCAGTTCATCGATATTTTGCGTGATGAGCGCATGCAGTTTGCCGCGTTGCTCGAGCTTGACCAGGGCAAGATGCCCGGCATTGGGTTTGGCGCTCCAGGCAGCATTTGACAGCCGAGCCTGCCAAGCGGCCACGCGCACTTCGCGATCGGCCAGATAGTTCTGAATGTTGCTTTGTTTTTCAGCCGCCGGGTTGCGCGTCCAGACCCCTTGCGGCCCACGAAAATCGGGAATCCCGGAGTCGGTGGAGATGCCCGCGCCGGTCATGACGACAATACGCCGGGCGGAATCGACCCAGGTTGTTACTTCGGTGACGAGCAAGCTAGTGGGGTGTTGCACTCTGGGTTTTGAAGGTTTTGTCATGCAGCAGATCGGGATTAATTTCTGCAATCGATCGTACACCGCAAAGCTGCATCGCGCGAATCAACTCGCTCTGCAGCAACTCCATCGCACGTGCCGCGCCGGGTTCACCGTAGGCAGCGACGCCATATAAAAGCGGCCGGCCGATCAACACCGCCTTGGCACCCAGCGCGATGGCCTTGAGCACATCTACGCCGCGTCGTACGCCGCCGTCGACCAGAACATCTACCTGTTGCCCAACGGCCAGGGCTACCGCCGGCAGGGCATCCAGCGTGGCAACGCAGCCGTCCAACTGTCGGCCACCATGATTGGACACCACGATCGCGTCGCAGCCGGCATCGACCGCACGGCGGGCGTCGTCAGGACGAATGACGCCCTTTAAAATGAGTTTGCCACGCCAGGCCGCACGTATGCTGGCCAGGCCGGCCCAGTCAAATGAGGGGTCGTAGCTGCGTCCGACCGACGATGCAATGCCGCGGGCGTCGGTGGCATCGGGTGTGAAGCCGATCAGGTTTTCCATGACTGGCATGCCGCGCATCAGCATGGGCAATGCCCAGGCCGGTTTGGAAGCAAAACCAGCCAGGTTGCGCGCGGTGAAGCGAAACGGCACCGAGAAGTCGTTGCGATAGTCGCGCTCGCGTTTGCCACCGACCGGCAAGTCAACGGTGATGATCACCGCTTCGAAGCCGGCGCTGGCCGCGCGCTCGATGAGACCCATGGTGAACTCACGCTGACGCAGAATGTACGCTTGAAACCAGCGCCGCCCGTCCGGTGCGGCTTGCGCAATGCGTTCGATGGATGCGGTCGCGGAGGTCGACAATGAGTACGCAATGTCATAGCGCTCGGCGACGCGTGCAATGGCCAGGTCGCCGTCGTGTCGACCGAATCCAACCGCGCCGGTCGGCGCCACAGCCATCGGCAGCGCGCTGGTTCGCCCGAGCAATTGCACGGTGGTATCGATGTCAGCGACGCCGGTTAACACCTTCGGCGCGAGCCGCACGCGCTCGAAGGCGGCGCGGTTATCCCGCAGCGTCAGTTCGTCTTCCGCGCCACCATCGAACAGATCGAACACCGCGCGCGGCAGATATCGTTTGGCGGCTTGGCGCAAATCTTCGATGTTATTGGCGCTCGCGGCGCTTCTCGACATAGGAAGCCTAGACCTTCCTACTCGGCTTTGACGTTGGCGGCCTTGATCAACTGCGCCCAACGCTCGAGATCTTTCTTTAACCAATCACGATACTCGTCGGGCGTTGATCCGACCACGATGGCGCCGAGATTACGCAGGCGCTCCTGAAGTGCCGGCTTGGCGATCGAAGCCTTGATTGCGCCGGCGAGTTTTGATTGGATCGCCAGTGGTGTACCGGCTGGTGCTAGAAAACCTACCGGGCCGACATAGTCTTCAAATCCCGCATAACCCGCCTCGGCCATGGTCGGTACATTCGGATAATCAGGGTGTCGCTTGGCAGTGGTCACGGCGAGCACCCGCAACTGCTTCTGTGCGACTTGTTCGGCGACACCGATCATCGGATAGAACATGAAATCGACTCGCCCAGCGATGACCTCGGTCAGCGCCGGCGCGTTGCCGCGAAACGGCACATGAATCATTTTGGTGTCGCTGCGTTGCTCGAGTAGCGCGGCCACCAAATGGGCTGATCCGCCATTACCCGCCGAACCGTAGGTCGCCGCGCCCGAACTGGCTTTGGCGCGCGCAATCAAGTCAGCGATGGAAGTGCTCGGCGAGTT
>JANORY010001065.1:0-1315 GCA_031415535.1 Burkholderiales bacterium
TTTGAGCAAATCCTGGAGAAGTTCGTTGAGGTGTGTTTCATTTTTGGGGAAGGTTTCCAGCACCATGCCCACACCGACATTGGCCGTCGCTTTTCCGGTTGGAAAAAACCAGTAATAGCCCGGGAAGCTGTCTGCCGTGAAATAGAGGTCGGCGCGTTGGCTCGGCCCTTCGGTATCGTCAAAATAGGCTCGCACGGCCAGGATTTTGTTTTTGGCGGAATGCTTGTTTCCCAAAAGGACGCGGGCGATGGTGCTGCTGCTGCCGTCGGCACCGAGCAGCGCGCGGACTTTGAAGCGTTTTTCGCCTTTTTTGTCTTTGCAAACGACCTCGACATGGGTTTTAAAAACCTCAAAATCGGTCACGCGGCATTGCTCGACGACCTGCGCCCCGCTTTTGCGGGCCATTTCGAGTACCCACCAATCAAGCGTCTGGCGCGGAACGACCCGACCAAATGAGGGCAAACCGGCTATTTCAGGAATCGGATGATTGACCAGTTCACGTCCATCAAGGAAGACGGCAGCGTACGTAATGACATTGCTCGACAGATATTCATCGGCAAAAAACCGACGCACGCCCAGCCGGTCAAGCTCCTGAATGGCGACCGGGCCGACGAAATCGCCACAAACTTTGTCGCGTGGAAACTGCTGAAAATCGAGGAGCAACACGCGCTGTCCGGCTCGCGCGAGATGCGTCGCCGCCGAAGCTCCGGCGGGGCCTGCTCCGGCGATGAGGACATCGGCATCCATCGAAATGGTTTGGGAAAGGCGAATCATGTTCGGTTTTCAATAATCACGTTGAATCATGTAGAGGACGAGTTCTTCGAGAAAGGCTTTGTCGGTTGAATCGGGAAGGCCGCCAAAAACTGTGTAAAACTCTTTCATGGCAGCCCCTGCCAAAAATTTGGCCTGCACGCGGGCGGCATCGATGCTGCCTTTTTTTTGCATCAATTCGCAAACCCATTCGGCGCGGGCCTGCGTGCGAGCGGTTCTGGGGAGGCTCAAAAATTGGAGCAGTTCGCGTTTTTCAGACGGTCGGCAATGGTTGAGCAAGTGGATAAGCATGAGGGTTCGCTTGCCTTCGAGGAGGTCGCCGAGTATTTCCTTGCCTATTTTTCCTTCTTTGCCGGTGAGGTTTAGCAGGTCGTCCTGAACCTGAAAAGCCGCGCCCATGAAATAGCCGAAGCGGTTGACCATGCCGAACTGCTCGGCGCTGGCGATGTTGACCGCACGCGCGCCGTACCCCAACGCAATCAGAATGAAGGTTGGCAGCAGCGCGCCAAAGACTTCAGCCATCGGCGCGGCGTTCCTGCATCGC
>JANORY010001066.1:0-4134 GCA_031415535.1 Burkholderiales bacterium
CACTAACTGAGCCGCGCGAGGTCGTTGAAGCCATAAAGAAACGTCGCGGCGGCAAGTTTCTGGCGCTTGATCGCATGTTGCTGAACAGCCCGCCGGTTGCGATGGGCTGGAACAGTCTGATGGGTGCCGTTCGCACGCAAATGTCGCTTCCCGGCAAATGTCGCGAACTGGCCATGTGCGTGGTCGCGGTGCTCAACGGGGCCGAGTACGAATTCGTCGCGCATGCGCCCATCTTCGTCAAGGAGGGTGGCCGCGAAGAACAGATCGCAGCGATGCGCGACGTGTTTGCCGCGACCTCGGACCATCGACACTTCGACGAAGCCGAGCGCGCGGTCATACAAATGACGATTGAAATGACCCGTAGTGTGCATGTCAGCGACGCCACCTTTGCGGCGGCGCGCCGACATCTGCCGAACGATCAACAGATGTTCGAGTTGATCACGGTGATCGCGGCTTACAACATGGTGTCGCGGGTGCTGGTGGCTACTGGGATTCGGCCGGAGGATCATTGAGTTCAACGAACTGTAGGTTGGGCGGGCGCAGATCGGCCCAGTTAAGCTGAATCTGGACTGTCCATATAATATCCTGTCGTGATATCATAACTTAATGGCCTATCCGGAAGAGTCCTTGCTGAACCTGCTCGGCTATGACGGCAAGGTCTATGTGCTTACGAGCGGCTATTGGTTGAAGTTCGAGGTACGTCGAGTCGTGATATCGAATGCAGTCCCTCATGGTCTGGCTTATGCGTTCACGCTGCATGAGCCAGAAGGTTCGCGGATTCTCGGTTTCGATAATGCTCATCCGGTGCCACATGCAGGTGGCGCATTTGTAGCGCCGCCTGAGGCGGCCGATCATTGGCATCGAGCTGAGGGCGACGTGGGGAGACCTTATCAATTTGTCGATGCGGATACGTTAGTGGTGGATTTTTTCAACGCGGTACAGGCCAAACTATCGGCGCTAGGTGTGCCCTTTGATGTTCAAGCGGAGTAGGGGTGTGTTGCGATGAAAATTCAATCCGCAAAGAGCTTGCGTGATGAGATGCGTGCTGTTGCCCAAGGACAGCGACCTGCCGAGGCCGACGCGTCGAGTTCCAGTTTTGAAAGTGCGGAAGCGTTGTTGCGCCTTCTGAATCCGGAGAATCGCGCACTGCTGGCTTTGATCGACACCGAGCGGCCTCAGTCGATGGCGCAGTTAGCGAAGCTAGCCGGGCGCGCCGAATCAAATCTGAGCCGCACGCTGGCCAAACTGCAGGCGATGGGGATTGTGCGCGTGGTCCCCGGGGCGGGGCGCTCGCGGATTCCGCAATTGGTGGTGCGCCGGTTCCGCCTTGAGATCGATGTGCGTCAGATGCAGGACCAGATTGCGGTAGCCTGATTGGCCGACGATCCGCGATCCGGTCGGCGTGGTGCTCAAAGACCGGGCTACTCAATCAAGTCGGCGTGGGTGCCCGCGCGAACAAAGACAATGAGCCCTGGCTTGACCGTAGCGTCCAATTTGTACGCCAACAGGAAGTCTTCCCCGATATGGCAATCGCGGTAGCCTTCCCACTCCCCGCCCAACGAGTGATCGAGCCACTCGGGACCCAACGGCCCATCGTTGGCGATCAGTAGAAGAATGGCTTCTTTTAGCCGGTTCAGGTCGAACCGCCCCGAACGCGAGAGTCGCTCCCATTCTTTTCGAAAAGACTTGGCGTAGTCGGCCGCCAGCGGCAGCGGCGCGCGCTTACTTGCGGCGGGTTTTTTCGAGGTCATCGATCAGCTCGGCCGCCGTACCGAATCGCGGCTTCCACCATGGCGGCCCGCGTCTGCGCGTTGGGCACCTTGAGCTCGAACGGCAACTGCTGGTCGGCAACCACGCGCATCAAAAACACCCGAACCGCGTCTGAGATAGACAATCCCATTGCCGCCAGCGTTTCCGTGGCCTGCGCTTTGATTCGTTCGTCCACACGGACGTGAACCATGCTTGTAGTGCCCATTCAGGCTCCCTTCCATCCTTGAGTGCGGGTCGGCGATTGGTTTCTTGGTCCGTCAGGTGTTATCGGTTTGTTGCAGTTGTCTTGGGCCTGCCGCCTTTGGCGCCATTGGTTCGGGCGGCGGCGGCCTTGGCCGACGAGGTGGCTTTGCCTCCGGTACGCCCGATCTGCGCCATCCACTGTCGGGTACCCATGACGCTCTGCATCAGCGAAGGGACATGCAGGTCGGCATCGAGCTTCGGCCAGTGCAGGCCAAGGCCGGATGGGCTGATTTCAATCACCGCCAGGTCGGCGGCGTCTGCACCGGCAAGTCCTTGAGCCTGGTCTGCCGGGAACGCAAAGGTGCAGCCATTATTCAGGTCAACAACAATCCGGCCTTTTTCATAACGAGTGGCGATGGCGGTCGGTCCGCGAGCAATGGCGCGACGGCCCCTTGCGTTGGCGGCTTCGAATTCTTCGCGGGCGATCGGGTTAGCCATGGAATTCTCCTCATTTTCGGCAAAGCGTGGTTATACAGCGGGTTAACTGCGTTGCGATTGAGTTCAGTTGAGCCAGTGAGTATCCAAAGTTATCGATCAACTGGACGCTGCCGAGATCGCAGATCAGCTCGAACCGGGCCTCGCCGTTCGGACTGACCATAAGGACATGGGGCGGACGATGATCGTTTGGATAGATCCGCACGCTCCAGCGTTGGCTTGTTCGAAAGATTGTCGGCACCGACCGATTATAACCCAAGCGCGATTGGGTTAGTACTGATCTGTGCTTAGTCCAACTAGTACATCGTTTCAATTAAATATTTACTTAAATGATTGCTGCTGTCATCATTTCGACCCAGAGATTCCCTCTGGAGGCTGGCATGGCACGACAAACAGGAAGAGCGGCGCTCTCGCTGAGCGCGGAACAGCACACGATGCTGAGCGAGTTGGCGGGTTCGCGAACGGCGGCCCAGCGCGAGGTTGAGCGTGCGAAGATTCTTCTGGCGTACGCTCAGGCCAAGGCACCCACCGAGATTCAACGAATGCTCGGAGTGTCTCGGCCGACGATCTACAAGTGCATCGACAAGGCCCTTGCGGCTGGGGTGGCGACGGGCTTGCGGGACCACTACCACCGGCCGCACGCCCCTCAGATCAGTGAAGCAGCGAAGGCCTGGGTGATCGCGCTGGCGTGCCGAAAGCCCAAGGATCTGGGACTCGCCGCAGAGCTGTGGACGGTCTCGGCATTGGCCGAGTACGTGGCCACCCATTGCACGGCTGCGGGCTTGCCGCGCCTGGCGCAGGCCGGCAAAGCGACCGTGTGGCGTATCCTGGATGCGCACGACCTCAAGCCGCATCGGGTACGCTACTACCTGGAGCGGCGTGATGCCTTGTTCGAGAGCAAGATGGCCGAAGTGCTGGTGGTCTATCGGGACGTGAGCCTGTACCGCGCAGATGCGGTGCATGATCGGCGTATGGTGCCGATCTACACGGTCAGTGTCGATGAGAAGCCCGGCGTCCAGGCGCTGGGCACCACCGCGCCCGACTTGCCACCGGTCCCCGGCAAGCACTCGGGCGTCGGACGCGATCACGAGTATGTGCGTCATGGCACGCTATCGATTCTGGCCGCACTGGACCTGCATACGGGAGAGATCCTCGCCAACGTGGAGTTGCGCCATCGCAGCGTCGAGTTCATCGGGCTGCTGCGCCGACTCGATGAGCACTACCCGAGCGAAGCGGTGATCCGCGTGGTGCTCGACAATCACAGTGCGCACATCTCCAAGGAAACCATGGCGTATCTGGCCACTCGGCCCGGTCGCTTTGAATACGTCCACACTCCCAAGCACGGCTCCTGGCTGAATTTGGTCGAGTCCGCTTTCTCCAAAATGGCTCGCACGTTTCTGCGCCATATCCGGGTCGCCTCGCTTGAGGAGCTCAAAGAACGGATCATCAAGGGCATCGACGAAATGAACGCTCAGCCCGTGCGGTTTCAATGGAAGAGCTTCGATTTCAATATGGCTTTATAGTAAATATTATAATGAAACGATGTACTAGGCATCCGCCTGGAGTAACAATGCAGTCTGAGCGTCGCATCTTTGTCAATTGTTCTCGTGCGTGTCTCGCGGCATTCGTTGGCGCGAACTGAGTGACCGCCTGCGCGATGTGCTCGACCCTCGGCTGAAGGTGGAG
>JANORY010001067.1:0-3060 GCA_031415535.1 Burkholderiales bacterium
AGATCCAGCCCGCGAATTGTTCGGGCAGGCTGCGATCGAAGCCATACAAGGTTCTAAGCTGATTCTGCAACTCGACGCTGGCATCCGGCGGCAGGATCGAAACCAGCGGATCGCCGGGTGCCAAGTGAACCAGGGCGAAGCAGACAAACGCCACGCCCAGCATGATCGGCAGGGTGTACAGCAAGCGACGCAACAGAAAGGCAATCATCTCGTGCGCCGCTCGCTAGTTTCTACTGAGTATTTCGATCTAATTCTTCGAACTTACTTTTCGAACTTACTCGATCGTCATCGGCGCGATGTCGATGAACCAGCTCTTCGGCTGCACCACGTTCTTGACCTTGGCGCTCATCGCGCGCGGGCCGACATCATGCGCAATCCAGACAAACGGCGCTTCCTCGACGATGCGGGCATGCAGCTTGGCTAGTGCCGCGTCGCGGGCCTTGTCTTCAAACGAATTGCGGGCCGTGGCGATCAGCTTGTCAAATTCATCATTGCCGAAGTAACCCCAATTGTTGCTGACCGGCGGGAAGGTTTTGGTACTGGTGAAACGCACCATCGCGAAGAACGGGTCCATGGTCGCAAAACTGACATTGGTCGCATTGCTGCCGTTGGCCGCCGGATCTTTCGCGCCCTTGCGCCAATTGGTGAACAGCGTGTTCCACTCGATCACATCGAACTGCACGTCGAAGTAACACTGCTTGAGCGACTGCTGCACGAACTCGTTCATCGGTAACGGCTGCATCTGACCCGATCCGCTGGCCGAGATCTGCACCTTCACTTTCAGCGGCTTGGCAGCCGAGTGACCTGCTTCGGCCATCAGCTTCTTCGCGCTATCTGGGTTGTAGCTGATCTCAAACTTGGGGTTGCCCCACCACGGGTGATCGGGTGCTACCGAGCCCTTGGGCACACCCATCATGCCGCCGAGTAACTTGAGCAGGCCGGCGCGATCGACGCACAGATTGGCTGCATGACGCACCCGCTTGTCGAGCCAGGGAGAACCTTCAGCGAACGATAACTGCCACGGCCAGACATGTGGCTGCGGATTAAAGTGAATGTTAAAGCCGCGCGCCCGAATGGTGCCCATTGCATCCGGCGACGGTGCCTCGATCCAGTCGACTTGGCCGGCCAGCAGCGCTGCGGTACGGGCATTCGCTTCAGGCATCGGGATCATTACAACACGATCGATTTTCGGCGTGCGCTTCGGATCCCAATAAGCCTTGTTGGCGACCAGCTCAAGACGTTCGCGCGCCACAAACCGAGCCATCTTGAACGGGCCACTGCCCGAGGCATCGGCAGCGAACGAGGTCCATGCAGCCTTCACACGATCGGCGGGGGTCAGCGTTGCTGCCGTAGCGTCGAATTTCTTCTGCCAATGTGACGGGCTTGCCATGAAGAGATTAGTTAGATTCAGTGGCAAGAAGGCGTCCGGCTCACTGGTGGTCAACTCCAGCGTCAGGTCATCGATAGCGCGGCCACTGCGCAGGGTCGGCATGCGCGAGGCAGTGACGCCGACCTGACTGGCATCGAAGTGCGGCGCGTCCTTGTCAAGCACCTTGCGCACATTCCAGACCACGTCGGCGGCCGTCAGCGCGCTGCCGTCGTGGAACTTCACGCCTGGTCGTAGTTTGAAGATCCACTTGGTCTTGTCCTTGGCGTCAACCGTCCAGCTCAGCGCCAGGCTCGGCATCAGCACACTTGCTGCGTCAGCCTTCGACAAATCCCACTGAGTGAGAGAGTCGTACATTGGAATGCCGGTGAAGCGATTGCCCTCGAAGCCTTGATCCGGCTGACCAAGGGTTCGCGGAATGTCAGCAGCGGTCATCGCGATGCGCAAGACCTTTTCTTGCGCCGCTGCCGGGCCTGCCGCTGCAGCGACAAGCAATGCGCCGCAAGCGACCATTCGTGCGCGATCGCCGAGGCGATGAAGTATTGAAGAATAGATCTGGTTCATTTTTTCCCCTTGTTTTGATCGGTACGCTGACAGCCTTTACTCACCAGACTGGCGCGTTCCCTGCTTAATCGTTTTAGTATGCAATCCGTATGCCAGCCTATGCGCCTGTGATCAGCCCAGGCTTGGCGCAAAAGTCGCGATTTTAAGAGTTATTCGTGCATTATTGGTGCAGTGGCACCAGATTGGGGTGTCTACAATTGGATTGTGCTGTAGTTTGAAATTGTATGCAATATGAACGGTTCGATCTCGTGAGAAGTCCATGAAAATACTCGTCATCAACCCCAACACGTCGCACTCGATGACTGCCGGTATCGCCGCTGCTGCGCGCGCGGCAGCGGCGGCCGGCACTGAAATTCTGGCGGTGCAGCCGAGTTTTGGCCCTGTGTCCATCGAAGGCCATTACGACGAGGCGTTTGCGGCCGCTGGCGTTGCCGAACAATTGCGCATCGCGCCGGTGCACCAGGGCGTAGTCATTGCCTGTTTTGGCGACCCCGGACTCGACGCCGCGCGCGAAGCCACGTGCTCGCCGGTCATCGGCATCGCCGAGGCGGCGTTTCACGCGGCCAGTTTTCTAGCCACCGGCTTCTCCGTTGTCACCACCATGACGCGCACCTGCGTGATCGCTGAACGTCTGGTTCTGCGTTATGGGTTCGAGCGCAGTTGTCGCGGTATCCATGGCACCGACATTGCAGTGCTCGATCTCGAATCTGACGATGGCGAGGCGCTGGCCCGAATCGAGGAAGCAGCCCGGCACGCGCTCAAGCACGACCGAAGTGGTGCTATCGTGCTCGGTTGCGCCGGCATGGCCGCGCTTTGCCGTACGCTGCAACAACGACTGCAAGTGCCGGTCATCGATGGCGTTGGCGTCGCGGTGAAGTTCGCCGAGAGTCTGGCAGCCCTCGGACTGCAGACCAGCAAACACGGTGACTATGAACCGCCACTGCCCAAGCCCTACACCGGCTGGGCCAAGCCGCTTGGCTACGTCTGAGCGGGATCAGGCCGACGGGGCACTTGGCTAAGCTTTTGCGGGATCAGGCCGACAGGGCACTTGGCTACGCGGCTGTCCCCCGCGTCGTCCTGGCGGCCGCCGCTCCTCCTTTATGCCGCTA
>JANORY010001068.1:0-2115 GCA_031415535.1 Burkholderiales bacterium
CGGCGCAGGCGCAGGCGTTTGCCCGAATAACTGAGATTTTGCGCGAGGCCGGGGTTACGGCCGAGTTCAGTGCCGAGTTCAGTGTTGAGCTCGATGCTGAGCTCAGTGTTGAGCGCCAGGCCGAGGCCGCTGCACCGGTTCACGCGGCCGCTGCAACGGGCCAGCTCACTGATGCCAAGGCGTTGCTGTTGCGGCGCGACCAAGGCAATCGGGTAATCATTAACTGGCTTCGCTGGATCGCGAGCCAGCCGCCGGGGGTGCCGGCGCAGACGCTGATTGATATTGAGTTAACGCTGCGTCGCGCCATGCGTAGCGAGGTTGAAGTTGAACTGCGCCATTTGGGTAAGCCGATGTTTGCGGAAATGTCGCAGGGCACCGAGAATCCGTAAACTCGTACGCATGCGCATGGTACAGTGATGGACGAATAGCCGCTGCTCGAAATTCCGATCAGCGTGAAATACCACCGTGCTTTGGGAGGAGACCAGGCGATGTCCGAGGCGAGCGCGACTGCACTGCTGGTCGAGCGCGATCCGGCCGGTTTTGCGATACTGACGATCAATCGACCTGAATCGCGCAATGCGTTGTCGCGCGATTTGCGGATCACTTTGGCGAAAACGGTCGCTGAACTCGAACAGGAGCCGGCCATTCGGGTGTTGATCTTGACCGCCAGCGGTGCGCTATTTACTGCCGGACTCGATCTGAACGAATGGCGTGAGGGCGAGATCGCCGCCGGAGCGTTTGAATCTGATCCCGTCCAGGCACTGAGGCAGTTTTCCGGACCGATCATTGGTGCCATCAATGGGCCGGCCATTACCGGTGGCTTCGAAATTGCACTCGGCTGTGACCTGTTGGTTGCCAGCGAGCGCGCGTCGTTCATGGATACGCATATTCGAGTAGGCTTGCTGCCGGGATGGGGACTATCGGCCCGGCTGTCGCGACTGGTCGGATTGCAACGCGCCAAGCAGTTGGCGTTGACCGGTGCGCCCTTGAGTGCCCATCAAGCGCTGGAATGGGGCTTGGTCAGCCAGGTGGTCGCCCACGATCAATTGCTACCAACTGCAACTGCGCTGGCCCGGCAGATGCTAGCGGGTGATGCCGCGACGCTTTTGGCTTACAAGGGCTTGCTGGATTCGGGTGCCGCGCTGTCATTGCCGCAAGCCCTGGCCAGCGAGCGCAAGCTCGCACTCGCCCACAACGCGACGGTTAGCCGAGACCAGGTGCTGGCGCGCCTGAAAACCGCCAGAAGGAGAACCTGAGTTGGTACTGAACGACGATCAAAAAGCACTGCAGGATTCAGCCCGAAAATTCTCTCGTGAACGCTTGTTGCCGCACTATATTCAGCGCGAAAAAGACGACCGGCTGGATCGGGCATTACTGCGCGAAATGGGCTCGTTGGGCCTGCTTGGCATGGATTTCCCCGAGCAGTACGGCGGCATGGCGGTGGACGGCGTTACCACCGGCCTGATCGCCGAAGAGCTCGGCTACGGCGACTTCAATATCAGTGCGGTGCCGGTCGGTATCTCGCTGAACGGTGCCATTTTGCTGCGCCATGCCAATCCCTCGATCGTCGAACACTGGATTCCACGCATGGTTCGAGGTGACGCGCTGGTGGGTATCTGCCTGACCGAACCACGGGGTGGCTCGGACGCGGCTAACCTGCAGCTTCGGGCGCGGCGCGACGGCGGCACCTACCTTTTGAACGGTGAAAAAACTTCGATCAGTTTTGCGATCAGCGCCGATGCCTTTGTGGTGTTCGCGCGCACTGGTAAGCCTGAGGAAGGAGCGCGCGGGGTCAGCGCGTTTTTTGTCCCCGGCGATGCCCCCGGCCTGCGTAGAACCAAGTTCGATGACGTCGGTAGCCGGGTCGTCGGTCGCGGTTCGGTGTTTTTCGACGATGTTCGTGTGCCGCTGGATCATCGACTTGGCGAGGAAGGCAAAGGGTTTACTCAGGTCATGCAGGGCTTCGACTACAGCCGCGCACTGATCGCCCTGCAATGTACCGGTGCGGCCCAGGCCTCGCTGGATGAGGCCTGGACCTATGCAGGTGAACGCGAAGCCTTCGGTCGAAAAATTGCGCAATTTCAGGGCGTGACGTTTCCGCTCGCCGAGGGCGAG
>JANORY010001069.1:0-1885 GCA_031415535.1 Burkholderiales bacterium
GTCCGAAAAAACTTGACCACGACAGAGGTTGACGTCGCACGAAGTCATGAAAGTAAGGGGTTGAGGCTATGATTAGCGGCCCGGGCAACCAGCCTTTGCGAAAAAGGGATTGTTTCGTTGACGCCGGAATGGTCCGGAGTAGTCCGGAATGGCAGACCTTTGGAAAAATCGATTTTGAAATTCTTATCCCCTGATCTGTTGGGTGGTTATCTGCGGTGCTGGCCTATATTGCCCAATCCTGAGTTGATGTACGGCGTTAGGGCAAATTTGAGCAGGCATGGTTGATCAATGATTCGAGCGCAGATGTTGTTTTGGCTGTTCTTCATTATTACCATGGGCACCAACCTGGCCGGTTATTACAGTGAGACGGTCGCTTTTCAGGGCAGCATCGCAGTGGTAGGTTTGGCATTTCTTGGGTACGCGTTATGGCCGAATCGTCATCGCGCGCTTTCACCGGATTCGATCGCCTGGGTCGCTTTCCTGGCCATGCCGCTGGTATTCATGATTTTTTCGGAAAACACTTTCGCGCGCGGCGCTTGGACTTCCCAGATTATTGTCATCATGATTTATTTGGCGGCGGCATTTGTTGCCAGTGCGCCGAATTTGCGGTCGTTTGCCGGACTTGCTGCCGGTCTGGTAGTCATCGTGCTTTCGGCTACCAATTTGTTCGAGTTCCTTGTGGTTCCCAACACCTGGAGCATCTCTACCGGGCGCGCCGCCGGCTTTCTGGTCAATCCGAACGTCAGCGCCGCCACGCTGGTCGGTTACGCCGCGCTGTTCCTGATGAGCCGAAAAGGTCCAATTGATTCAGCCGACCTGTTGGTAGTCGGCCTGTTGTTTCCGGCCGTGGCAAGCACATTTAGCCGTAGCGGCTTCTTGTTACTCGTGCTGGTAGTGGGGGTCTGTTATTTTCTTCGGGTTGGCAAGATCGTCGAGTCGATTGTTGTTGCATCCGCCGTCCTGGTGCTTTCTTCAGTGATATTTTTTGGGCTGCTGCTACCAAAGATCGAACTCAGTTCGGATGCCGAGGTTCGCCTGCTGTCGATTTTCAGCGGATCGATCGGGCAGGACTTCAAGCTTGAGCGCGCCGGGGTCGCGCGGGATGCTTGGGCTTTGTTCTTCAATAATTTCTGGACAGGTGTGGGGGTACGCTCGTCATTGCAAATGGAGTCCGGTTGGGGACCTCATAATATGTTCGCCGGCCTGGCCATGGATTTTGGCATCATCGGCTTGCTCGCGTATATCCCATTGCTGATGCGGATGGCGTGGCGCGCGGCCTATCCCCAGCCCGGTGAGGCGGAGTACTCCGTGGTGGCTGCACCGGTGGTTCTATGGCTTGTTGTCTACGGACTCTTTACACATGATTTGGCTTACGAGCCATCGGCGATGATCCTGATTGCCTTTGCCGTCTGCTACCCGGGTTCGTCAGCCACAGAGCTCGACGGCGAGAGTAATCCACAGCTCTATTCGAAACCGACTCGCGTTTAGTAGTACCTTCTGAGACGAAAATCGTTTACCGGATAGCTTCAGACTCAATTGTTCGTTCATCGGATCGCGAAATCTGCTCTTGGGTCTTGGCGTGCTCCCGCATCAGCTTCACTTCGAATTCAACCAGGTCGCGAGGGGAAGTTTTCAACGCGCGTTCAGATTGCGAACCCCAGCCTCAAGAATATTGCCCTGGATGTAGCTGTTCGGCCGCAGGCGGAATTCGAGCGGTGTGTCGGACTTCCTGAACGTGCTGTTGATCTCATCGAGATAAGTTGCGCGGTCGCCGTCAATTTCAATGTTCTGATAAGTCTGTTTGTTGGTGAGGCTCTGCTGGCCTGCGAGCGTGTAGGAGTTGAAATCAACGATACGATTGACGACTGTTCCGGGGCCATTCACC
>JANORY010001070.1:0-11244 GCA_031415535.1 Burkholderiales bacterium
TAAGAGTCATGCCCCTGAACACCGACGATAATGAATGGCTGTTCGATGCGCTGGCGCAAGCCGTCGACCGCGTTAATGCGCAACAGTCCAGCCTGCTGCTGGCGAAATTCTCCCTGCTGCTGGCCAACCAGGTCGGCGAGCGCGCGCTGGTTGCACAGGCCCTGCAAAGCGCGCTTGCCCATCTCAAGTCGATCGAACCGAACGACTTAAACTGACCTTGAACCACACTGAACCACACTGAACGACACTGAACGCCGAGCGACCATGCAAACACACTACTGGGCAGACCTCACCAGCGAAGCATTGGCCTTGCTTGATCGCGAAAATCTGATTGCAGTGCTGCCGATTGCGGCCATTGAGCAGCATGGCCCGCATCTGCCCTTGTCGGTGGATACCGACATCATAAACGCGGTCATCAGTGCGAGCATCGCGAAGATGCCAGCCGATTTACCGGTTCTGTTTCTGCCGACTCAGGTGATTGGCAAGAGCAATGAACATACGCGCTTTCCCGGTACTTTGACGCACTCGGCCGAAACACTGATGCGCATCTGGATGGAGTTGGCCGAATGTGTCGTCAACTCCGGCATCAAGAAGTTCATGATGTTCAACAGCCACGGCGGCCAGATGAACCTGATGGACGTGGTGCTGCGTGATCTGCGCGTTAAGCACAATATCCTGGTCGTCTCCAGCAGTTGGTATAACCTCGGATTACCCGAGGGGATGATCAGTGCGCATGAACTTAAGCATGGCATTCATGGTGGCGAGGTCGAGACCTCGGTCATGCTGGCGGTTCAGCCGCACAAGGTCAAAATGGAGCGGGCGCAAAACTTCAAATCATTGACCGAAACCCTTGAGCGTGAGTACAAGTACCTGTCGATTACACCGACCGGCAAGATCGGCTGGCAAACCCAAGACCTGAATCCACAGGGTGCCTGCGGCAATGCCGCTGCGGCCACCGCCGCCAAGGGGCATGAGATCCTCGACTTCGTCTCGGATCGATTACTGGAGTTGCTGCGCGAGATCGAGCGCGCGCCGCTATCACTGCTCAACCCGAACCCGGCATGGCGCTGATTCAGTTACAGGACGTCGGCAAACGTTATGCCAACGGCACCGTCGCACTTGAGCATTTGTCCCTGACGCTGCAAGCCGGTGAGTTCGTCAGTTTTCTGGGGCCGTCCGGCTGCGGCAAGAGCACGGCTCTGCGCCTGATCGCCGGGTTGGCCAGTCCGAGCTCGGGCACCCTTGTGGGCGAGGCAAGCGGCAACAACCCTTCGGTGACCGGACGCGACGCCATCGGTTTCGTCTTTCAAGAGCCGACCCTGATGCCGTGGGCCACAGTAACGGATAACGTCGGCTTGCCGTTGCGAATCGCCCATCGTCCGGCCGACGAAACCCGGCAGCGCGTCGCACAGGCGCTCGATCTGGTGGGCTTGTCGAGCTTCGCTAACGTCTATCCGCGCGAGTTATCGGGCGGCATGAAAATGCGTGTGTCGATTGCGCGCGCCATGGTGACTCGGCCCAAGCTGCTGCTGATGGATGAACCGTTTGCCGCGCTCGATGAGATGACCCGGATCAAATTGAACAACGATGTGCTGGCGCTGTGGCAGCAACACCAACTCACGGTGGTGTTTGTAACCCACAGCGTCTATGAATCGGTCTACCTGTCGAGCCGCATTCTGGTAATGGCGGCACGGCCCGGGCGCGTGGTTGACGACATCGCCCTTGACGAACCCTATCCGCGCGACGAAGACTTTCGAACCTCGGCGCGTTATGGCGAGTATTGCCGATTAGTCTCCCGCAGCCTGCGCAATTGATAAACCCGGCGCAACCAGCCAAAGCCTTGCGAATCCTCTTGCCGGGCGCACTGTTGTTGTTGGCCTTGGGCGGCTGGGAATGGTGGGTCCACGCCTACCAGATTCCGCACTATCTGATTCCGGCACCCAGTCTCATCTGGATTAACTTGCTGAAGGATTGGACATCGCTGTCGTCGTCCTGGTGGTTCACGCTGCAACTCACCGGTGCCGCATTGTTGGTGGCCATCGCCGGTGGCATTTTGATTGCGGTGGTGTTTGCCCTGTCGCGCTGGGTTGAACTAGCGCTGTTTCCGTTTGCGGTGATTTTGCAGGTAACCCCCATTGTCGCAATCGCCCCGCTGATTCTGATTTATGTCGACAGCACGTTCGCAGCGCTCTTGATCTGTGCCTGGATCGTGGCGTTCTTTCCGATTCTCTCGAATACCGTCATTGGCTTGCGCAGCGCCGATCACAATCTGCGCGATCTGTTCAGCTTGTATCAGGCCACGCCCTGGCAACGATTGCGCCTGCTGCTGGCACCGAGCGCCTTGCCGTATTTCCTCGCCGGTCTGCGCATCGCCGGTGGTCTGGCGCTGGTCGGAGCAGTGGTCGCCGAGTTCGTCGCCGGCTCGGCCGGCAAAAATACCGGGCTAGCCTCACGGGTACTGGAGGCCAGCTTTCGCAACGAAATTCCGCGAATGTTTGCCGCCCTGCTGCTAATTTCGCTGACCGGAATTGCGATTTTTATCGTCTTTAACGGTTTGTCGAAGGTGTTGTTGGGGCGCTGGCACGAGAGCGAATTAACTCGCGAGCAATAGTCGCCCGCCGACCGGCCAAACTTGGGTAGGCTTGCTGAACCGAGGCGCTGCAGCCGTGCTGAATTCTCGATCCATAAGACGCCTCGGCATCGCTGCCTTGCGGCCAGCGCGATGAAAACAGTTGCCACCAGGCCGCCGCGTCATAATCGATCGCAATTGACTCGACCCAGACGCCCGCCTGCTGGCGATCATGCAAGACGCGCAATGAAAGCGCCTGCAGTCGTTGCTCGCCGATTCGCGACAACGGAACCTCTGAAATGCGGGTCACCACGCCCGCCAGGTCGCCCTTGAAGTTCGGCATGCCGGCGGCACCATTGTTGACCAGGGTTCGAGGTTCCTCGCCGGGAAACTCAAAGCGGCGCAGGATCGGCGCACAGGTGTGACTGCAGGCGACAATATCGAACGCCGAGTCCGATAACATGCGACCGGCTTTCATGAGGCCGGCCCGATTCGTCAACGCGTCGGTGTCAAAGGTCCAGCCGGCCAATGAATCGAGATCGCCATGCACCACCGCAATGCGGGCATCACCCACTTCCAGATGGCGATACATCGGCAATTGCTGCAGGCTGGCCGCGAATCCGCCCACATGACTGGCCTGCCAAAGCTCGCCCAGGATGCGGTTTGAGCGATTCACCACTTCATCGTCGACATGCAAGGGGTAGGCGCAGCCACAACCGATGTCCGGGTCGTAGGCTGTGCGCGTGCATTCGGTCTCGACGTTGCCGCGCAAAGCGTCGTAGTGCATGACCCGATTCTGAATCCGCGCGAACCAATCCGACTCGGCATCGAACCAGTGGAAGTCGCCGTTGAATATCAATCGCTTGTGATGCGACACTTCGGCGTCGAACGCCTGCTCGATGATATCCAGCGCATACGGGTTGCCATACAAACCGCCGACAATCCAGGCACAATCGGCTACTGCGGCAGGCGCATCGGCAATCGCTGCGGCACCATAGTAGTAGTCGATCGGGCAGATCCGACCAGGGGCATTCGACGGGTCTTCAGAATCGTTCATCGGTCTTGGTCTAACATTAAGACGTCACTTTACAGCCTTGAGGAGTCCTTGATGACACATTCAACTATTTTGCGTTGCCTGGCCGCGCTGTTGCTGATGTTTGCACAACTGGGCGCACAGGCACAAGACAAAGTCAGCTTTGGCACCAATTGGCGCGCCCAGGGCGGACACGGCGGTTTTTATCAGGCTCTGGCCGATGGCACCTACAAAAAGTTCGGCTTGGACGTCGAAATTATTCAAGGCGGGCCGCAAGTCAACAACCGCCCCTTGTTATCGGCCGGCAAACTCGACTTCCTGATGACCGGCAATTTGCTGCACTCATTCGACAATGTCAAGAACGGCATACCGACTCTGGTAGTGGCGTCATTTTTTCAGCGCGATCCGCAGATTTTAATGGCGCATGAAGGTGCCTACAAAGATTTTGCCGATCTGAAAAACGCCAAGACGGTATTGGTTGGTAAAGATGGACAATTTAGCTATTGGCAGTGGCTAAAAAGTGAGCATGGCTTTAAGGACGAACAGGTAAAACCGTATAACTTCAGCCTTGCCCAGTTCATGCAAGACCAGAAAATGGTTCAGCAAGGTTATGCCAGCAGTGAACCGTTCAGTGCCGCTTCGCAGGGTGCCAAACCGAAAGTGTTTTTGCTCGCCGACCAAGGCTGGAATACCTTGAGTACCACCGTTGAAGCCCGTGTCGACTTTGTCAAAAACAAACCGGACGTGGTCAAGCGGTTTGTTGATGCCTCGATCATCGGCTGGTATAACTTTATGTATGGCGACCGCAAGCCGGCCAATGCCTTGATCCGCAAGGCCAATCCGGATATGACCGATGAACTGATCAATGCCGAAGTCAAGACCTTCCTTGATTTGAAGATCATCGACTCGGGTGAGGCGCTCACCAAAGGCATTGGTGCGGTCGACCTGGTTCGGGTGAAGAGTTTTTATGACAAGATGGTGCGGGCCGGTTTATACAAGGCTGGCGAGGTTGATTTGAGCAAGGTCGCCACCGACCAGTTCGTCAACAAAGGCGTTGGCTTGGATGTCAAAAAGCAGCTCGTCAAGTAATGCCGGTCTTGCTTAAATGAGTTTACCGACGTCGGAACATTTGCAACTGTTGCGCGACGGCGCGGCGCGCTGGTCCTTGAACGACGCGCCGCTGAGTTTGCCCGAGTCAGCGCACGTCAACTTGAACGGCATGAAGTTTCGCTATCTCGACTGGGGCGGCACCGCGGGTCTTAAAACCATTGTCCTGCTGCATGGCGGCGGTCTTACCGCCCACGCCTGGGATCTGGTCTGTCTGGGCCTGCGAACAAGCTGGCGCTGCATCGCCCTGGATGCGCGCGGCCATGGTGATTCCGACTGGTCCAGCGCACACGACTACCGCATTAGCAGCCAACGCAGCGATGTGCTGGCCTTCATTGATGCGCTCGGCCTGGATCAAGTCGCGCTGGTTGGCCATTCAATGGGCGGGTTCACCTCAATATCGCTGGCGGCCCATGCACCGCAGCGGGTAGCCGCCTTGACGCTGGTGGATATTGGTCCTGAACCGCGTGAAGAAGGTACCCGACAGATTCGCGGTCTGGTCTCGCAAGCCTCGGACTTCGCTTCGATCGATGACGCAGTTCAGCAGGTGCTGGCCTTTACGCCGGCGCGCAATCCGGCCTCACTGCGCCGCAGTTTGCAGATCGCGTTACGCGAAGGCGCAGACGGCCGCTGGCGCTGGAAGTACGACCCCGCTCGCTACGCTCAGTTGCGCACAGAAGTCTTTGCGCGTGAGCGAATGGCGCTTTGGGACGATCTGCGCGCAATTCACTGCCCGGCGCAGGTCATTCGCGGCGAAAAAAGTCGGGTGTTCTGGCAGCAAGATGCCGAGCGCGTTGCGGCCACCCTGACCGATGCACGCTGGGTTCTGGCGGCGGGTGCCGGTCACAACGTCCATAGCGAGAATCCCAGGGTCATCATCGATTCGGTCACCGAGTTGCTAGCGCGCGCCGCATTTCAGTAGGCTGGGTTGCGACCGATGACAGCCACTTTTACGTTCAAGTTGGTCCCAGAAAATAGTAGTATGAATTGATGAATACCCTCGTTCAAACCAGCAAACCCCTGCGCCAGATCTCTGATCTGCCGCACCCGCCGATGTGGCCCATCCTCGGCAATGCCGGTCAGATCCATAAGCCGACGGTTCATCAAGATGTTGAGCGATGGGCGCGACAGTTCGGAAAAATATTTCGGATGCGCTTTCTGAAGCGCGATATTCTGGTCGTCGCCGACCACGCGCTGTTGGCCGAAGTCATGCGTAATCGCCCCGACGGCTGGCAGCGTAATCCGCAGTCGCGGCTAATCAGCCGTGAAATGGGCTTGCCGCCGGGCGTCTTCAGTGCCGAGGGCGACGCTTGGCGTACCCAGCGACGTATTGTCATGGCGAGTTTCGCACCTGGCAACATTCGCCAGTATTTCCCACAAATGACCAAGGTAACGGCACGACTGCAATCGCGCTGGCGCAAAGCGGCCGACGCTGCAACCGTGCTGCCGCTGCAGCCCGAATTGATGCGCTACACTGTCGACACCATTGCCGGTCTGGCGCTGGGCGAGGACATCAATACGCTGGAGGCTGGTGACCAGATCATTCAGCAGCACCTGGACAAGGTCTTGCCGGCGGTCTTTCGGCGGGTGCTCAGTTCGTTGCCGTACTGGCGCTGGTTCAAGACCCGCGCTGATCGCGAACTCGAGCGCAGTGTGGTTGTCATCAACCAGGAGATTGCCCGCTTTGTCGCTCAGGCACGTCAGCAGCTCGAAGCCGATCCGAGCCTGCGCGAGAAGCCGCGCAATTTGTTGCAGGCCATGCTGGTGGCCGCCGATTCACCGGCTGAGTCTGTGGGCAACTCGGCCATAAGCACAACAAACGCTGGCAGTTTTGACGACACTGCTGTAGCCGGCAACGTCCTGACCATGTTGCTGGCCGGTGAAGACACGACCGCCAATACGGTTGCCTGGCTGATTTACTTGCTGCATCGACAACCCGCCAGTCTGCAGCGCCTGACCGAGGAAATCTTGAACACGCTCGGTCCGGCGGCTGGCAATCCGCAGGCGTTCACGCCCGAGTTGATGGATTCGATGCCCTACCTGGATGCCTGCATCAATGAAGCCATGCGCTTAAAGCCGGTCGCGCCCTTCATCAGTTTGCAAGCGCTGCAGGACACCCAAATTGCCGACGTGCAGGTTCCCAAGGGCACCGTCCTGTGGGGCGTGCTGCGCCACGACAGCGTCAGCGAACCGTACTTCCAGCGGCCGCAGGCCTTTGAGCCGGAGCGCTGGATCGCCGAAGAATCGTCCGGTGCGCACAGCAGCGCCAAACGCGTTGCCATGCCGTTTGGTGCCGGCCCGCGCGTCTGTCCCGGCCGTTATCTGGCGCTGCTTGAAATGAAGATGTCGATGTCGATGCTGCTGTCGAGCTTCACGATTACCTCGGTCGACACGCCCGACGGCGGCGAGGCCAAGGAAGGTATGTATTTCACCATGTCACCGCAGGGACTGACCATGCGGCTGGCCCATCGCTGATCGAACTCAGTCGCGCACGGCTGTCGTTGACTACCAGGTATCGACAAAGCGTGCGTTGCGCTCGCCAGTCCGAGCGCTGTTCAGTCCATTGATGAGCCATGCTCGGGTTTCAGCCGGATCAATGACGGCATCGATCTCAAGGGTGGCCGCCATATTCATTGCCTGACCAGACTCATATTGCTGGGCGAGCAGCTTTTCAAACAGCGCTTGCCGCTCAGCACCGATGGGTACCGCTTCGAGCTCCTTGCGATAGCCCAGTCGTACCGCTCCTTCGAGGCCCATGCCGCCGAATTCGCCGGTCGGCCAAGCAATATTAAAGAGCGGCGAATGAAAGCTGCCGGCGGTCATCGCCATCGCGCCCAGTCCATAAGCTTTACGCAGCACTATGCTGAAGTAAGGCACGCGCAGCGAGGCTGCGGTCACAAACATGCGGCTGACATGACGCACTTGGGCGCGAGTTTCAATCTCCGGCCCGACCATAAATCCGGGGGTATCCACCAGGCTGACGATCGGCAGCGCATGAGCGTCGCACAGTTGCATGAAGCGCGCCGCTTTATCGGCCGCATCGGCATCGATCGCACCACCCAGATGCGCCGGGTTATTGGCCAGGATACCGATCGGGCGGCCGTCAATCCGTGCCAGCGCACAATGAATGCCAATACCGAAGGCACAGCGCAGCTCGAGCAAGGAGCCGACATCGACCAGCCCGTTGATGGCGTTGCGGGTGTCATAAATCCGCAAGCGGTTTTCGGGTACCACCGAGCGCAAGGCCTGCGCGTCCGGTGCCTGTGCCGTACTCAGGCGCCCCTGAAAAAACGCCAGATACTTTTTCGCCGCTGCGACCGCGTCGGCCTCATCGTCGACCAGAATATCAATCACGCCATTGCTGTGCTGTACCGAACTCGGGCCAACCTGTTCGGGCTTGAAGACACCGAGCCCACCGCCCTCGATCATGGCCGGGCCACCCATGCCAATGTTGCTGTCACGGGTTGCGATGATGACGTCACAACAGCCCAGCAAGGCAGCGTTACCGGCAAAGCAACGGCCAGCGACAATGCCGAGCACCGGCACAAGCCCCGAGAGGCGCGCAAAACTCGCAAAGGTTGAAATGTGCAGGCCGGCCACGATCGGCATGTCAACGTCGCCGGGTCGACCGCCGCCGCCCTCGGCAAACAACACCACCGGCAAGCGGTTTTGTTGAGCGATCGCCAGCAGCCGATCTTTTTTCTCATGATTGCGCATGCCCTGGGTACCGGCCAGGACGGTGAAGTCGTAGGCCATCACGGCACATCGGCTGGCTACCGGACCAAATGCGAGCGCGTTGATGCTGCCGATACCCGTGACCATGCCATCGGCCGGCGTGTTGCGAATCAGGTCGTCCTCGCTGCGCCGCGTTCGTTGCGCAGCCACGGCCAAGGCACCGTATTCATTGAAGCTGCCGACGTCGCACAGGTCGGCGATATTTTCGCGCGCCGTGCGCAGCCCGGTACTGTGACGCTTGCTGACCGCAGCCGCGCGGTTTTCATCGAGCGTTAATGATTGCCGGTCGAGCACGCGCTGCAAGTCGGGACGCGCCGACGCGCTTGTTGGAACTACGTGGGTGATCGTCGACGCGTCATTGCCCTTCGTTAAGGTGGCGTCCTGGTCAGCGTTCGACGTTGCGCTTCGTGCTGAGTTCTCGGCTGCGGCTGCAATCTCGATCAGTGGATCGCCTTCCTGCACTACGTCGCCGGCTTGGATCGAGATTGTGCCGATGCGCCCGGCCGTGCTCGCATGGATCTCATGCTCCATCTTCATGGCTTCGAGCACCACCAGCAATTGCCCGACTACCACAGATTCGCCGGACTTCACCAGGCATTCAACGACCTGGGCCTGCAGCGGAGCACGAAGGATGGGCATATTAGGGACGCACTTGTTCTACGTTACCGCAGCGCCTGGGCACGCGGCGGCAGCCGCTGCCACTGCTCGTCGTCATGACCAAAAATCAGTTCATGGTCGCTGCGCTCGCCGAGTCGCCGCAAGCCGGCCATGGTTTCGCGCATCAAGGGAGCATCCCAGACCACGCCGGGAATCAAATCGCCGTCGAGGTGTTGCCGGGTGTAGCAGGCATCGGCCGTCATCACGAAGCTGCGGCCCTTGGCCGTAGTAACTTTCATCGACTGATGGCCCTGGGTGTGACCTGGCGTCGGAAACAGCAGCACGCTGGCGTCGCCGAAGACGTCATATTCACCGTCAAGCGGCTGGTAGTCGAGCGGGTGATCCCAGCCCGGCGCAAACGCATGGCTTTTCGGCAATCGCGCGGCATTCAACTCGGCAGCCTGTACCAGGAAGCGGGCGCGCGGGAACAGCGCATTGCAGCCACAATGGTCGAAGTGCAGATGCGAGTTGGCGACGTGGGTAATGTCGTCACAGCCCAGGCCTAACAGTGCGAGTTGTCCGGCAATATGTTCGTCGGGCGCGGCCACGACCTTGAAGGTGCTGGCCAGTCGTTGACCAAGTACCGCGACCGGGTCTTCCCCCGCGCGGCAGTCAACGCCGGTATCGAACAGCAGTTTGCCGTTCGGATGAATCACCAGAAATCCGGGCACCGGTAAGTTCATCCTGAGGCCAGAGTCATCATCCGGAAAAAAGATTTTGCGCTCCGAGTTCAAGCGTCCGCAGCATAGCGCATGTAGCGAAGGCATTTCCGTCGTTCTCCTTGAATTTCACCGGGATATCGCAAACAGTTAGACTTTACGCTGACTGTAGCTGATCCGAGCGTTAAGATGAAACCAGGCCCCAGTATCGCCGAGCAGCGCTTGACCCGCGCCGACTTTGAAACGCTCGACGCGCAAGATGCGCTGGCGCATTGCCGCGATCGATTTGAACTGCCGCCCGGCGTCATTTACCTCGATGGTAATTCACTCGGTGCCATGCCGAAAGGCGTTGCGCCCCGGATGACGCGCGCCATCGAGCACGAATGGGCGCAAGGGCTGATACGCTCCTGGAACGATGCCGATTGGTATCCGGCCCCGCAGCGAGTTGGTGCGCGAATTGCAGCGCTGGTTGGTGCCGCCGCCGATGAGCTGATCGTCGCCGACTCGACTTCGGTCAACTTGTTCAAGGTATTGGTCGCTGCCCTGCGTTTGCGGCCGGGCCGCCTGCGCATTCTGGGCGAGCTGGACAATTTTCCAACCGATGCCTACATTGCCGGTGGCGTCGCTGAACTGATGAACGCCGAATTTGTGGCGCTTGATGCGGCGGCAATCCCACTGGCGATCGACCCGAGCGTCGCGATTGTGTCGCTGACCCATGTCAATTACAAATCGGGGCGCCGCTACGACATGGCCGAGCTGACCCGCCGGGCACACGAGGTGGGCGCGCTGGTGGTCTGGGATCTGGCGCACACCGCCGGTGCCATGCCCTGTGATCTGAACGCTTGTCAGGTCGATTTTGCGATTGGCTGCGGCTACAAGTATCTGAATGGCGGCCCGGGCGCACCGGCGTTTGTGTTCGCAGCCCGCCGCCATCATGCCGCGATGCGCCAGCCCTTGACCGGCTGGCACGGCCATGCACAACCGTTCGCCTTCGTTGACGGCTTCGAACCGGCACCGGGTATCGACCGTATGCTGGTGGGCACCGCCTCGCAGTTGGGACTGATCGCGCTCGAAGCAGCGCTGCAGGCCTTTGACGGTGTCGATATGCAGGTGTTGCGTCGAAAAAGCGAACTGCTGACCGACCACTTCATTCGGCTCGCCGATCAGGAACTCAGCGGGTTCGGGCTAGCAACGCCGCGCGACGCAGAGTCACGCGGCAGCCAAGTCGCGCTGACGCACCCCGAAGGCTACGCGATCATGCAGGCGCTGATCGCACTTGGCGTCATTGGTGACTTCCGTGCGCCGGATATTTTGCGATTCGGATTCGCGTCTCTTTATGTCCGATACATAGACGTCTGGAATGCGATTGCGGCAGTGAAGGACATCATGAGTACCAACGCTTGGGCGACGCCTGAATTTTTGCGTCGTAAGGCCGTGACCTAAAAGACGGCATGTCGCTTTTAAGCAACTGGATTTTAGCTTTA
>JANORY010001071.1:0-3404 GCA_031415535.1 Burkholderiales bacterium
TCGACGGCTTCATCGTCGGCCTCTTGCAAGCGGCGCTGCAGAACGTCGCGTTCGGCATCGAGTTCCTCGCCGGTGATGGCACGCAGGCCGTACGCCATCACAAAATAAAGCCCGGTGAACGAGATCGACAGCATCGACACGCACATCGGCACTGAATAGAACCACATGCGCGGCAACTCGATCGGCAGCGACACCGTATTGCTCTTGCCCTCGATCGCCATGATGTCCCAGGCGTAAAACGCCAGCAGCAAGGTCGCGGCGGTCATCAGCGCATACAGCATCGCCCGCCAAAGCGATTGCAGACGCGGCGCCAGTTTGTCGACAAAGGTATCGATCCGAATATGGCGCAGCTCTTTAAAACCTAATGCGGCACCGATGAAAACCATCCAGATAAACGAATATTGCGCGAGTTCCTCAACCCAAACCAGCGGCTGGCCGAAGAAATAGCGCGTGATGACCTGAATGGTGATGGTGATGACGATCGACGCTACCAGGATCACACCCGCGACGCGCTCAACGTGGCCGATGAAACGCAGAATGCGCCACCAGGCGCTCACTTGAGATCGCGAATCTGTTTCCATAGACCGGTGGACCAGGCACCGTCTTTTTCCATCGCATCAACGGCCGCAATAGCCTTGTCAGCGAACGGTGCGCGATTCACACTAATGACCTTGGCACCTTCTGCGGCCATTTTCCCGGAAACTTCCTCGGTATCAGTTTCCGAGGTCTTGCGTCCCCAGGCGATCGATTCTTTCGCCGCATCGACGAGAATCTTTTGCACGTCGGCGGGCAAAGCCGTGAACGTCTTTTCGTTGACGGTGATGTGCTGCGATGAAATCAGGTGATCGGTGCGCATGACCGAGGTTGCTGCGGTGTGAAACTTCTGTGCATACGCGGCTGAAATCGGACCTTCAGCGGCGTCAATCACGCCCGTCTTCAAGCCCAGGAACACTTCGGCCCAAGCAACGCGCGCCGGCTTGGCGCCCAGAGTTTGCCAGAGATTCAGGTAGGTTTTGATTTCCGGAATACGCATCTTTACGTCATTCAGATCGGCTGGCGTGTTGACTGCTTTTTTGGCAAATAGAATTCGCGGCTGGGTCGGCGCCGACGCCAGAATGCGCAGGCCATGTTTGCTTCTCAATTCTTCGGCCAGTTTGGCGAAGGTTTCGGAATCGAGAAACTTTTGATAATGGTCGTTATCTCGAAACGTAAAGCCCCAGGCAAGAATCGAGAAATCCTTGACCCAGTTTGAATACCAGTCGAGCACGTCACCGTAGATATGTACCGAACCCTTCATCATCTGCTCAATGACCTGCATGTCATTGCCCAGTTGCTCGCCCTGGATGAAGTTGACTTTCAGCTTGCCGGCCGCCCGCTCATTCACCAATTTGGTAAACATTACGTTGGTTCGATCCAGCACCGAGCCGATCGCGTCCGAACCACCGAAGGTTAAGGTTACTTGCGCCCGCACCAGGCCAGAAAAGGTCAGAGTAACCGCCAATAGACCCGCAGCCACCAGTTTGGGAAGCCCTACGTTCATCTCGTCTCTCCTCTGTATTTGATGGCTGCGCAGCCACTCGTGACCCGCGCAGGCTCCGGTTTTTCGGCCGTTTATGAAAGCGCTACCATTCCAATGTAAGCGAAGGCTGTTAAGCTGTCAATGGAGTTAAAAAGAGCATGGAGTCAATCAGGCGATGAAAGTATTATTTACCGATCAGGATATGGGCGACGTGTCACTCGAGCGTGCAATTTTTCAGGATGCGGGCATTGAACTTATCGAAGCCCAATGCAAGACCGAAGACGACGTCATTGCGCATTCAAACGGCTGCGAGGCCTTGCTGATTCAATACGCGCCGGTCAACGCAAAAGTGTTTTCGGCTCGACCCGAGATCGGACTGTGCTCGCGAATTGGTGCCGGCTATGACACCATCAGCGCGCCGGACGCGGCGCGCTTCGGCGTCTGGCTGGCCAACTCACCCGACTACGGTGTTGGCGAGGTATCGACCCATGCGCTGGCGATGATGCTTTCACTGATTCGCAATATCGCCCGCTTCGATCAGGACATTCGCCGAGGCAACTGGCATTACACCACTGCCGGCAAGATTCCGCGTGCCTCAAACTTGACCGTTGGTGTGTTCGGGCTCGGCCGAATCGGCAAACGATTTGCCCATCTGTCGCGCAACCTGTTCAAGCGGGTCATCGCCTACGATCCTTATCTGATCGAGGGCGACTTTCCGGCCTATGTTGAACCCGTATCAAAGGAGCGCCTGTTCCAGGAGGCCGACGCCATTTCGGTTCATTGCCTGTTGAACGAGGAGACACATGGCGTCATCAATCGTGATCTTCTGCAGCTCATGAAGCCTGGCTCCTATCTGGTGAATACTGCGCGCGGTGCGATCGTAAATGTTGACGATCTGGCGGTCGAACTCAAAGCGGACCGATTTGCCGGCATTGGCCTGGATGTTCTGCCGGTCGAGCCGGTAGCGGCCGATTCGCCGCTATTGCAAGATCCGCGCGTTCTGCTGAGTCCGCACAGCGCGTTTTATTCAGCCGAATCCGAAGTCGAGTTGCGTCGCAAGGCGGCGATGAATATTGTCAGTTGGATGAAAACCGGCAGGCCGAATTATCCGGTGGTGGTTGGGACCAAAAAGCCGCGCACAAGCTGACGCGATTGGAGTTCGCCTTCAAGCTATTGGAACTGGACCACAAATTCACTGCCACCACCAACGCGTGAGCGGCAAGTAATCGTGGCACCATGACGTGCGGCTATTTGTTGTGCCAATGACAGCCCTAATCCAATACCACCACTTTTTTCACTGGCATTCTTGCTGCGATAAAACGGCTCGAATATACGGATCCTATCCTCAGTGGGAACGCCTGGGCCGCGATCAGCAACGATGATCGTGTTACTGCTCAGACTCAATTCGATCGGCAAACCGGCACCGTACCGGAGCGCATTCTCAAGCAGATTTCGGATCAGGCGTCGCAGCAGCCGCGCGTCGCCCCGAATGAGCGTCGCGCCTTGGCTGCCCGAAAACTGAAAGCTCGCATTGATTCGAGCACATTCTTCAGCACACAAGGCCGCTAGATCGAGTTCCTCAAAAACATCAGCGGTCGCGTCGGTGTCGGCCTGCAGGCGACTGGCCAGAAGAATTTCATCCACCAACTGATCGAGTTCGCGAATATCCTGCGTTAGCTCCTCGCGCAGCTCAACCGACTCGCTGGCCTTCGGCAATAACTCCAGCGCCATTCGAATTCTGGCCAAGGGCGAGCGCAATTCATGTGAGGCATTGGCCAGCAAGCTGCGTTGTGCAGCCAGCAGTTGCTCGACCTTTTGCGCCGACTGGTTAAAGCTCGCCGCCAGCGATGCAACCTCGTCATTGCCCTCGACCTGGACCCGTGCC
>JANORY010001072.1:0-1234 GCA_031415535.1 Burkholderiales bacterium
TGCAGTTCGGCGGGCCGGGCTACAAACTCTTCGCCGAGCGAAAGCTGACCGCCGAGGTGGATGGCATCCGCCTTTCAGGCGATGTCGATGTGCTGCTCGCCGCTGGTCAATTTGACCCTCGCGCCCCGTTTTTCTGCCTCCACGAATACAAACGCGAACGCGGAAAAGATAACGACCCGCGCGGCCAACTCCTCGCCGAAATGCTTGCCGCACAGGCACTCAATGAGCAGAAATGGCCGATTTACGGCAGCTATGTGCTGGGTCGAAACTGGTTTTTCTGCACCCTTGAACAACGCGAATATGCTTTTTCACAGGAGTTTGCTGCAACTAAACCTGCCGACCTGGAGTGTATTTTTCAGGCTCTGCTCACCATCAAAGACATCGTGGAAAAACGGCTGAACGGAACCCGCCTTCCATAGGATGGAGGATTGCGACCATTGACCGGGAATGTTGATGACCTTTTGGAACCGTTGTACAAATACCTGAAACAAACCTGAATCAGGCACCTCGTTTATGAAAAACACCGAACTTAAACTCGTCAATCTCCTCAAAACCATCGAAGGAAACGGCTCTTTTGCCACGTCGGGGGTCAAAAATTTCACCTTTCCGGGCCTCGAAATTGAGGGCATCGGCGAAATCGGTTTCCCCTTGAACGCCATTCAGGCCGCAGAAATCAGGCGGGTGGCGCATCAGGCTCCTTACGGAAAAGGCAGCCGCACCATCACCGATACGACTGTCCGCAGCACCCGTGAAATCAATGCCGACCAGCTTTCTTTCAAAAATGAGGGCTGGAAAACGGCGGTCGATGAAATCCTCCACGAGGTTGAAATCGGCCTCGGAATGCAGGGCGCGGGCATCACCGCGTCCCTTTACAAGCTGCTGATTTACGGGCAGGGCGATTTTTTTCTGCCACATAAAGACTCCGAAAAAGAACCGGGAATGTTCGGCACGTTGTCCATCGGTTTGCCGTCGGCACATTCGGGCGGCGAGCTGGTCATCCGGTTTGACGGACGGGAAGAAATCGCCGATTTTTCAGCCGCCGCCTCCACTTATCAGATGCCGTATGTGGCCTTTTTTGCCGATTGCGAGCATGAAATCAGGCCCGTTGAGTCGGGTTTTCGGGTTTGCCTCGTGTACAATCTGGTGCAGGCGGCTGGCGCAAAAAAGACCGGAAGCCCCCAATTCAGCCGCCAGGCAAACGACCTCGCCGACCTCCTCCAACAGATGGAAGGCT
>JANORY010001073.1:0-1128 GCA_031415535.1 Burkholderiales bacterium
CGGCAAGTCGTCGATCGCCGAACGCTTGAAATTGCTGATGGAAACCTTCCCTATTTATGCGCTTAAAGGTTCACCGGTCAATGAATCGCCGCTGGGCCTCTTCAATACCGATCGCGACGGTTCGGCGCTGACTAAAGAATATGGCATTCCGGCCCGCTACCTGACCGGTATCATGAGTCCGTGGGCGGTCAAGCGGCTCAACGAGTTCGACGGCGACATCACTCAGTTCAAAGTCGTCAAGATTCAGCCCTCGGTGCTCAAGCAGATTGCGATTTCCAAGACCGAACCGGGCGATGAAAACAACCAGGACATTTCTACCTTGGTCGGCAAGGTCGATATCCGCAAGCTCGAATCGCTGTCACAAGACGATCCCGATGCGTACAGCTATTCGGGTGGGCTGTGCCTCTCGAACCAGGGTCTGCTTGAGTTCGTGGAGATGTTCAAAGCGCCGATCAAGATGCTTCACCCGCTCCTGACCGCCACCCAGGAAGGCAACTTCAAGGGCACCGAAGGCTTCTCGGCGATTCCGTTTCAAGGCCTGATTCTGGCGCACTCGAATGAGAGCGAATGGACTACCTTTCGCAACAACCGCAACAACGAAGCATTTCTGGATCGCGTCTATATCGTCAAGGTTCCGTATTGCTTGCAGGTCTCCGAAGAAGTCAAGATTTACCGCAAGCTGCTCAAACACAGTTCGCTGTCGAGCGCACCGTGCGCGCCGGGCACGCTGGAGATGATGGCGCAGTTTGCCATTCTGACGCGCGTCAAGGAACCGGAGAATTCAAGCATCTACTCGAAGATGCGCGTCTATGACGGCGAAAATCTGAAAGATGTCGAACCGAACGCCAAGACCTATCAGGAGTACCGGGACTTCGCCGGTATCGACGAAGGTATGAACGGCATCTCGACACGCTTCTCCTACAAAGTGTTGTCGTCGGTCTTTAACTACGATCAGACCGAAATTGCCGCCAACCCGGTCCACCTGATGTACGTGCTGGAACAACGCCTGCTGCGCGAGCAATTGCCCGAGGACGTGCAACGCCGCTTTGTCGAGTTCATCAAAGGTTATCTGGCGCCGCGTTATGCCGAATTTATTGGTAAGGAAATTCAAACCGCTTACCTCGAGTC
>JANORY010001074.1:0-1983 GCA_031415535.1 Burkholderiales bacterium
ACTGACACATCGCCCCGGAGAGTCTCACTATGGCAATGAAGTTGGGCGGCTTGGCCAGCAACGCTGAACCCGAACTGATTGTGGATGTGAACACCACGCCGCTGATTGACGTCATGCTGGTGCTGCTGGTAATGCTCATAATCACCATCCCGATTCAACTGCACTCGGTAAATTTGAACATGCCGGTCGGCAATCCACCGCCGCCGACGGTTTTACCCGAGGTGATCAAGATTGATATCGACGAGAAGGGTGTGGTGTTCTGGCAAGGTACGGCGCTCGCCGATGGCACCGAACTGCAGCTCCGATTGCGCGAAGCAGCGGCGCAACCGGTACCCCCGGAATTACATTTGCGCCCGAACAAATTAGCCAAGTATGGCGTTGTCGCCAATGTCATGGCGTCAGCGCAACGGCTCGGTCTGACCAAGGTCGGAATACTCGGCAACGAACAGTTCGCGCGCTAAGGCTAAATTAGTTACCGCCCTGATTAGTAACCGCCCTTATCAGCAGACAAGGTCGGCACCATCGGTGTCCAGCCGGTCAGTTTGGCGGCCTCGGCCTTCACATAGTTCGACATGGCAACGCGATCGCCGATCAGCATAATCATTTTGAAGCCCTGGTCAATGTAGCGCTGCGTGAATTTTGCGCCACCGGTATGCATCGCAGCCACTACCTTGTGCTTCTGACAGGTCTCCAGAATGCGATTGACGGTCGCGACGTGTTTGGGATCGTCGTTGTCCATAACCGGCGGCAGCCCGAGCCCCAGCGCTAGATCGGTCGGCCCGATGTAGACCGCATCGACACCCGGCGTCGAGATGATTTCCTCCATCTTGGCAATGCCTTCAGCGGTTTCAATCATGACAATGCATAACATCTCGTTATTGGCATGTTTTTGATAATCAGGCCCGCTGTACATCAAGGCCCGGGTGGGGCCATTGCTGCGCATGCCCACCGGCGGGTAGCGGCAGGCAGCGACCGCGCGTTCGGCCTCCGCCCGGTTGCTGACCATCGGCACGATGACACCATAGGCACCTGCGTCGAGCACTTTCATGATGATCGAAGGCTCGTTCCACGGCACGCGCACAATCGGTGTTACCGCCGTCGTCGAGATCGCCGTCAGCATACCGACGGCATCCGAATAATCGATGCAGCCGTGCTGCAGATCGACACACAGCCAGTCAAGCCCGGTATGAGCCATGACTTCAGTGGCGAAGCCGTCTGGAATGGACAGAAAGCTGCCGATGGCGGGTTTGCCCTCGCGCCAAAGTTGCTTTAAGCGGTTCATGCGCATGTTTTGACCCTATGGGAGCTGCTATTTGTAATGGAAGCTGCTGCTATTTGTAATGGAAGCTGCTGCTCTTTGGGAACTGCAGATTTTTTGAAACTGCCACTTATTGTTCAGCCCGAATGCCCAACTCCAGTGACATCTTGCGCCAACGCTCTAGGTCAGCGCGCGCAAAATCTCTGAATTGTTCAACATTCGGCGTCACGACCTCGCTGCCCGTCTCTTTCAGCCAGGCAACAAAGTCCGGTTCGCGAACCACCTTGGTGATCTCCGTATTGAGCCGCGTGATGATCTCCTTCGGCGTTCCGGCCGGCATGAACAAGCCCGTCCAGGAACGCAACTCGAAGCCCGTGTGTCCGAGTTCGGCCATGGTCGCCACTTGCGGGAATCGCTCAAGACGTTGGGAGGCGAGTGCGGCCAAGGGAATCAATTTGCCCGGAACGATGTACTGCTTTTCCACCTCGGCGAGGTAGCCCATGGTGATGTGGACCTGCCCGCCTGCCGTGTCCAGCAACATCGGTCCACTACCCTTGTAGGGCACGCTGCGAACCTGAACGCCAGCGCTGCGCGCAAACAATTCACAGATGAAATGCGCGCCGCTACCGTGGCCAGCCGTACCGCACAGCAATTGGCCAGGCCGCGCTCGAGCCCATTCAATGAGTTGCGCCAAGGTCTTGATACCGAGTCCGGAGTGAACCACC
>JANORY010001075.1:0-2610 GCA_031415535.1 Burkholderiales bacterium
GGCGCAACTACCTGCTGCCGGTTGATGGCGACGTCGAGTCGGCCACCGATATCCGCAAGCAATGTGTCGACCTCGGATTGCTGTTGGGCGGTTTGGGACGTGCCAAAGGCAAGACAGCGCTGATCATTCTCGATGCCTGTCGCGACGATCCGTTTGGCAGCCGCTTCCGGCCGGCGCAAAAGGGCATGAGCCAGTACGACGCGCCGCCCGGCACCTTGCTGGCCTTCGCCACTTCGCCAGGAAGAGTGGCGGTCGAGCCGCCGGGCGGCATTCATGGCCTCTACACTGAACACCTGGTGCGTGAGCTTGCTGTTAAAGGCGTTCAGGTTGAGGATGCACTCAAGCGAGTCCGCCTGAATGTCCGCCTGGCCTCGCGTGGCCGTCAGGTCCCCTGGGAGTCGACTTCGCTTGAGAGCGATTTGTATCTGTTCCCGACACAAGCGCTCTCGGAAGCTGACCTGGAGCGACAGTTCCGCGAGGAGCTGGCCAGTTGGGGCAAGGTCAAGAATTCAACCAATGTGACTGACTGGACCGCTTATCTGCGGCGTTTTCCGAACGGCAAATTTGCCGAGGCGGCCCAGGTGCGGGTGCGCGGACTGTTAGCCAACATTGAGTCGGCGCCGCCTGCGCAGAATCGGGAGCGCGCTGGTGTGCTGCAACTCGGATCAGGGTTGGCGGTACCGGCACGTATGAAAGGTTCCGAGAATCCGAATTCGGCGGGCACCTATGGGTTTCGGCCGGTCTGGACACCGGGCGATGAATATGTGTTTCAGGAACTTGATCTACACAGCAGTGTGGTGCAGCGAACCTACAAGGTCACTATCCGAAAGGTTGATCGGGCGGCCGGCCGGGTTGAAACCGGTGATGGCTCGTTGTTGACGTTGATGGGTGGAACCCTGCAAGAGGGCAAGCGCCGCGAGTATGACGTGCCGATCGAGGTCAATCCAGCCGAGCTGCAGATTGGCCGCAAATGGGCGAGTCGATATCAACAAAGTGGCACGGTCACCGGTGACGGCGAATACGCATTTCGGGTTAGTGCCCGCGAGAAAGTGACGGTTCCGGCCGGCGAGTTCTCGGCCTTCAGGATCGATGGCGAAGGCTGGTTCAGCGGGCCGACTGTGCGCAACCGGCGAATGCAAATGACGCGATGGGTGGTGCCGGGGGTCAACTTGGCCGTGCGCCAGGAGTGGCGCCACTCGGTTGCTGCTCGCGTACTGGTATCGGCGAGGCAGGCGGTATCCGGTTGATTGAAACAAATCGACCGATCATGTCACTCAGTTTGAGCCGGGATACACGCCCAACCTGGGTCACACCATTCAGGAGTTAGATCGTGAAAAAAAATCTCAATTCGCTGCGTCGCGCCGCGTCGAGCTTGCTGTTGCCGGTCGTGCTGAGCTGTGGGCTCGGGCTGTCTGGCAATTCCCGCGCGCAGTCGATGGGCACAGCGGCTTACGGTACTGCGGCACAAAAGGGCGGGCAACACTCGAACACGCGCAGCCTGTTTCTGGGCACGATTGCAGCGATGATTGCCCAAAGCGTGGGCAGTGGAGTCGGTTCGGCGTTGTCGGATGGCTTGGGTGGCTCGATTACCCGTTGGTTCAGCAACGAACCCGCCACGGGCGCCAACGTGCCGCCGCCAGTGTCCGAGCGACGTGGTCGCAACGATGCTGCACCTCGCGGTGACCCGCGTCGTGATGCGAGCACAGTGGACGCCGATGGCGGACCCAGGATGCGCAAGGCTCAGGCCAACTCGGCGCCGCGCGAGCTGCATGCAGGGGTCGCGTTCGAAGTTCACCGAATTGACAGCAAGGGCAATACAAAGGCGGTCGATTCGGCGCGTCAGGTGTTTCGAACCGGTGACCGTTTTCAGGTCTACTACCGTCCGACCTTGCCAGGCCGGGTCAAGGTCATCAACATCAATCCGAGCGGCCAAAAGGCGCGGATCGATACGGTTGATGTCGCAGCGGGCGAGCTGATTGCACTGGGGCCCTATCAGTTCGTCGACGCAAAAGGCGACGAGATACTAAAGCTTGTGCTCGAGCCCTGCAGCACGCCGAAACTCATCGCATCGACCCGTGCCATCATCAAGACTGCGGCCTTAGCGACCGACGAGCAGCCGGCGGTGCGGATTCGCGACTGCGGCGAAGTTCGCACTGAAACGAAGAAGGCGGCGTCACGGAGCATTCGCAAGTCGACAATGGATGGCTCGACCGCCTACGCGCTTGACCGCTTGTCGAATGAGGAGGTTCGATCGGGTAATGTTCGGTCGCGAACGTTGCAGATTACCTTGCGGCATCGCTGAGTTCGGTAATGCTTGTCGAGACAACATCAAGAAGCAATTTTTGCAGACCCGAGAGGTTTTGACATCGACTGCGCCGACAGCGGCACACATATCGCGTTCGGCGCCGGATTCGCGGCCGCGCCTTGGCGGCTGGGCGTTCAGCGGGACGTTGTCGGTGCCGGACTACGCGGATGCAATGGCCGACCGTCAGAGGATAGGAAATTTAAACCTTGTTTTGGCGCTTGAGTTGCTGGGCCAGGTTAGCCGGTTCAGCGGTCGCCAGTTTTCTGGCGTTGAGGCTGGTCAGAAAACTTGGGCTTTTGCGCACG
>JANORY010001076.1:0-4621 GCA_031415535.1 Burkholderiales bacterium
CGTGCGCAAAAACCGAAGTTTTGTGGGCCTACACAGCAGCAGACCACTGGCATCCGAAGAATTGGCCGACCTTGCCCTTCAACTCAAGTGCGAAAACAGGGTTTAAATTTCCTATCCTCCGGAATGGCATTGATTGCCGCCGCCACGACCCTGCCACCCTGGTTCACCTCGTGGCTTTTGAATCGATGGCAGACTGGCCATCGGCATGAGGTCAATCTGCGATCGACGATTCGGCTGATGGTGGTCGGTGTTTTCGTCCAGTCGCCAATGGCGGCAATTTTGGGGACCGCCGCGATGGCCGAGCACCCCTTGGCGCAAGCGAGTCTGCCGCTGTTCTTCGGTGGCTACCTATTGATTGAAATGACCAGCACCTTGGTATTCGCGCCTTTGGGTTGGCTGTTTATGCCGCAACAGGCCAAAAAGTCGTCGCGCGCTAGCAAGTCGACCTGGCTTGCGTTGCGCCAGAGTCTCGACTGGCCAACCCTGGCCTATGTCGCCGGCACGGGAATAGCCAGCTTGATCGCCGACTCGCAAGGACTCACGGCCCTTGCGCGATTGTTCATTTATGCCGCGGTTCTGGGTCCCTTGGGTTCATCGATCAGTCGGCGACCGAGCGCCTCGTCGGTGACTTTGGCGTTCGCAGCCACCCTGGTGTTGGGGATCCGCGCCTTTCTACATCGCCACGAACCCGATCTGCTGATTGTCGATGGCCTGCTGCCGGCTTGGTTGATGATCTCGGTCGGCGCAATCCTTCTGCATGTGCTCAATGCCCCGTCGGCAGAGCGCTGGCGCCATAGCAAACGTCAGCAGGACAACGCGATGAAAAGCGACATACCGGGACTGGTCAGTGCCCGGGCATTGCACCGGTTTCTCGCCAAGTTAACGGCTGACATTTTTAGAAAACCGATTTGAATCATCGAGATTTTTGTGCCCGAGGTGCTGCGCGCTGGTGAATTGATGGGGCGCACGGCCATGTTGGAATTGGAAATCGCCGCTGGCACTCGCCTCAAAGAACACGTCGGCGATCGTTTTTTATTGATTGCGCATTTTTCGACTGGCCGCTTTGCGATGATCGCGCCGATGACGCTCAGCGACGCCCGCCTGTTGCGGCTGGTTAACGAAGCCTTGCAATCGCAATCGTTCAAGATCGGCGGTCGATTGTTTCAATTGCGCCCGGCCATTGGACTGATCGATGTGCCGGCCGGCACTAAAAGTCATCCGGAGGCGATCTTGGCTGCGTTGTCGATGGCGCAGCAACGCGCATTCACCAGCGCTGAACGGTTTCAGAAGTTCCCGCTGGGCAGCCGCGAACTCAAAGAGGTTTGGGCCGAATTGGATCTGGAGGAAAGCGTCAAACACGCGCTGCACGAGAAGCGGGTTCGCTTGATGGGGCAATTGATTGCGCCCTGCCAAACCAACGCCGAGGTCGACGGCCTGCACTATGAAATTCTGGCGCGGATGCTCGATGAAAAAGGCAACGTGATGTCGCCGGGCGCATTCCTGCCGACGATTGCTCGGGCCGGGCTGACCCGCGAGTTCGATCGCTTGATTGTCGAGTCGACTTTCGAATACCTGTCGCACGACAAAGCCCTGATGGACCGTACCCGAGTTTGCGCGATTAATGTGACCGGCAGCATGATCTGTTCGCCAGAACTGCCCAAATTGATTCAGGCTCAATTGCAGCGGACTGGGTTTTCGCCGCGAAAATTTGCGATCGAGATCACCGAAAGCGAATCAATCGAGGATCTTGAAGCTGCCAAAGCCAACGCGCATCAGCTCTCGAGCATGGGCCTGACGGTGGCGGTCGACGACTTCGGCACCGGCCTGGCGACCTTCGATTACTTGAAGCAGTTCAAGCCGCAGATGCTGAAAATTGACGGCCCGTTCATTCGCAACTTTGACGACAGTCCGCTCGATCGCGCCATCGTGCAATCGATCGTTCGGGTGGCCAATACGATCAGCGCCAGCACGGTCGCCGAATGGGTCGAGACCGAGGAGCTTGGACGCAAGCTGCGCGGGCTGGGCGTCGATTTTCTGCAGGGTTATGCCATCGGTAAGCCGATTTTGATCGAACAACTCAGCGCGCTGCAGGCGCGGCCGGATTTTCTGAAGCAAGCGGCAGGCCCGGCGCAGGCGGCCGACCGGCGATTGAGTGATCCCGTGGTTGCTTTGGCTTGACGGCGAATATGGCCATAGCTATTATGGGAATATGACTAGCGCTTCCATATCCGATGCGAAGAATCGTCTATCGGCGCTGATCGATCGCGTCCGGCAGGGCGAGACTGTGATCATTACCGATAGGGACCAGCCGGTCGCGCAGTTGGCGCCGTTGTCCTCCATGCCTTTCGGTGACCACGCGCGGCTGACTGAACTCGAGCGCGCCGGTCTGATCAAGCGCCCGAAGAGTCTGCTGACAAAGGCGGCGTTGCGGAAGCTGCCGCCGATGCCGCCCGCGCGGGCCGATGTGCTCAGCGCGCTGCTGGCCGAACGCGACGACGGCCGCTAGCGGGACATGCGTTTTTGGGATAGTTCGGCGCTCGTTCATCTGCTCGTCCCACAAGCCGGAACGGTTGCAATGGAGGGATTGCTCGAAACGGACTCACAAGTCGTGGTGTGGTGGGGTACTTCGGTTGAATGCATCTCTGCGCTGTCACGACTTGAGCGAGAGCGCCTGTTGACCGCTGAGCATTTCGGCATGGCACAGCAGCGCCTGCGCGCGCTGGCCGAACTGTGGAGCGAAGTGCAGCCGCAAGTAGCCATCCGCACGCTGGCGGAGCGGCTGCTGCGAATTCATCCGTTACGCGCGGCCGATGCGCTGCAACTCGCGGCGGCGTTGGTCGTCGCCGGGGACGATCGATCGAGTGCCGAGTTCGTCTGTCTCGACCGCCGGCTTAGCGATGCTGCGCTTCGCGAGGGTCTTAAGCTCGCCGGCTCTCTGTGACGGTTCGCGACTCGTGCGCGCTTACGGCGGCTGTTACTCGCCGGCACGCTCGCCGAAAGCCGTCTGCTGCGCACCAATCTGCAGATCGCGCAGTCGATTTTCAATGACCTGCCGGTGCTGTAGGTCTTCCGAGTGCAGCAACTTCGAGCCGTCGTTAAGTGAGGCTGAGACAATCCGTCGGTCCGACAGCGAAATCTAGCCGCCGCAGTAGCGACTTTGCTTGTCGATGCACATCAGTCTTATTCGTTCTCATTCTCGGACCCCGTCGTTCAGGCTGGGCTGCTCGCCGCGCAGGCGGCCTTGTCGGCAGCGTCAGCCGATCCGCTGCTGTTCGTCACCACGCAGACCGGCAGTTTCACGACGCCAGGCGGCAGCGTGACCAACTTCTTCGTGACGCAACAAACCACTACGGATTATTTCGGCATCATCAACACCATCGGGCCGGCGAGCATTCTCATTGGTGAACTGGGCAACTGCGCCGGAATCCAGGCTGTACCCGTAGGCAGCACCAACTTTAGGCCGTTGGGCTGCTCGGGCGGTACGCCGTTTGAGGTCGCTGCCGGCAATATCAATATCGATGCAGCTACATCGCATCAGACTGAATACTTGCGCAATGTTCAGACAACCAACGTTCTGGACGTTTTCGAGACCTGGCAGGTGCTCGGCTTGGCTCAGACGGTCGCCGTGCCGGTACCGGGCACGCTGTTCCTCTGTCTGGTGGGACTCGGTTTGTTGAGTTGGCGGCAGCGCGCGCTGATACCGCATGGCCCGAGCAGCCGTGGTTCCGAAGGAGCAACCCATCGCCGACAGTATGGGCGGCACGACGGATAGTGTCGATTCGTCACCGCTGCGAACAGTTAATACATCCTCTACGGACTCCTTGCGCGGCGACATCTACCGCAAAAGACACAGCGTCGTGCTGCAACAATCCATTCGATAATCACCTTGCCGCCCGCCTCGGGCGTCGTGAAGTATTGGCTTCCCCGGTCTGAGTACAGGCTGGCAAACAGCCCGTAGCGCGCAATGCTGTGACCCAGCCCATGGAAGCTCGAGCCGGTGCCCTCCTGGTCGCAGAAAAACATGCTCGTGTGCTCGCTGGTCGCATCGTCCATCGTCACCACCAGGTCCCACACCTGATCGGGCACTCACCGATGCGTGCTGGCGTCCTGATGCAGCATCATCCCGGCCAGCGGCGCCCGCTCGCGCTTGATGCGGTGCTTGCCCCGGCGCTTGGCCGTCTTCACCAGCCCAGCCCCCTGCAAAACCGTCTTTAGACAACGATTTCATGGGGTGCTGGCACCGAATGCGAAGATGCGCGCGCAGGTTGTGCCAAAAGAGCCCGAACTCGCCCCGGCGGCGCAACTGCAAGCGGGCGAGGCCAACAACGCAGCGCACTGGCCGCATCGCCCGAGTTGGACCCGTTTGCTCAAGCGCGTCTTTGATCTCGACCTTGAGCGCTGCCCGAACTGCGGCTGCGAGCTGAAGATCATCGCTGCGATCCTGCAGACACCCGCGATCGAGAAGATCCTCACCCATCTGGGCCTTCAAGCGCGGGCACCGCCTCGGGCGCCCGCGCGCGGACAAATGCGGCTGCGAGCCGTCTGATCCAGACCCCGCTGCCTTGCCTTGAGTCGCACAGCACAGTGGGCTGTGGGAACGGCTGTCTCAGCGGCACCTTCG
>JANORY010001077.1:0-2308 GCA_031415535.1 Burkholderiales bacterium
GACCGCGCCTGTGGAACACCGCTGCGCAACCATCGGGATGATAACTTACAGCTTGTTACTTACCCGCGTCGTCGCTTGGTCAGACTCAAACTCAGAGTCAAGCTCAGCCTATGCCCGCTCACGCCTCTTGTGAGGTCGGCACCAGAATGTCGCGATTGCCATTGGTCGACATGGTCGAGACCATGCCTGACTTCTCCATCTGTTCGAGCAGACGCGCGGCGCGGTTATAGCCAATCCGCAAGTGTCGCTGCACCAGCGAGATCGATGCCCGCTTGTGCTTGAGCACGACGGCGACAGCCTGGTCGTACATCGGATCGGCCTCGGCATCGACCCCGGCCTCGGTCAGCGTTTGCGACAGACCGCCAAAACCGACCGCACTACCGGCATCAACGTCATCCGGAACGCCGCCATCGAGCACGCCTTCAATGTATTGCGGTTCGGCCATTGACTTCCAATGCTCTACCACCTTGTGGACTTCGTCGTCGGCGACATAGGCACCGTGTACCCGTACCGGCACACCGGAGCCCGGTGGCAGGTACAACATGTCGCCCTGCCCGAGCAGCGATTCGGCACCCATCTGATCGAGAATGGTTCGCGAATCAATTTTCGACGATACCTGGAACGCAATTCGGGTTGGAATATTGGCCTTGATCAAGCCGGTGATCACATCGACCGAAGGTCTTTGAGTGGCCAGAATCAAATGAATGCCGGCGGCGCGCGCCTTCTGCGCCAGGCGGGCGATCAATTCTTCAATTTTCTTGCCGACCACCATCATCAAATCAGCCAGTTCATCGATTACCACGACAATCTGCGGCAAACGGCCCAAGGGTTCAGGCGCATCCGGCGTCAGCGAGAACGGATTGGAGATTTTCTGCTCCTTCTTCTCGGCCTCAATGATCTTGGCGTTGTAGCCGGACAGATTCCGAACGCCGAGGCGACTCATCAGCCGATAACGACGCTCCATCTCGGCGACACACCAATTCAGTGCATTGGCGGCCTGGCGCATATCGGTCACGACCGGTGCCAACAGGTGCGGTATACCTTCGTAAACGCTCATTTCGAGCATCTTCGGATCAATCATGATCAGCCGAACCAAGGTCGGATCGCACTTGTACAGCAAGGACAGAATCATCGCATTGACACCGACCGACTTGCCGGACCCGGTGGTACCGGCCACCAGTAAGTGCGGCATCTTCGCCAGGTCAACCACCACCGGATTGCCGGCGATATCTTTACCGAGCGAAAGGCCCAATGGCGAATTGCTTTCGGCATAAGCTTGCGATCCAAGAATCTCGGATAAGCGAACCATCTGGCGACGCGGGTTGGGTAACTCCAGGCCCATCAGATTCTTGCCGGGAATGGTTTCCACTACTCGAATTGAGACCAGCGACAAGGCGCGCGCCAGATCTTTGGACAAATTGACAATCTGGCTACCCTTGACCCCGAGCGCGGGCTCAATTTCGTAGCGGGTAATGACCGGACCCGGATAGGCGGCAATGACGTTGGCGGCAACATTAAAGTCGGCGAGTTTTTTCTCGATCAGCCGCGAGGTGTACTCCAGGGTCTCGGGCGATACCGACTCCTGCAACAACGGCGGCGGATCGAGCAACGACAACGGTGGTAATTGGGTATCGGGCGGCAGATCGGTAAACAACGACACTTGTCGTTCGGCGAGCGCCCGCTCGGAGCGTTCAATCTTGGCGACTGGCTCGATGCGAACCGGTGCCGGTTCAACTTCGAATATCTTGCGCAGACCCTGCACCTGCTCCTGACGCTCAACCGATGCCAACGCGCCAATCTGCCGATCCTGGCGCGCCGTCCAACTGCGCTGCACGAACTGGAAGGTACTCTCCAGCGCCGATCCACAACGCTCGAACACCGTTAGCCAGGACGAATTGGTCCACAAACTCAATCCGGCTGCGATCAACACCAAGAACGCCAGCGTGCCCCCGATATCGCCCAGCGCGGACAGGACCGGCACTGCCAGCAGCCGGCCAATAATGCCACCGGGCTCAAGCGGCAAGGACGCTTTCAGGCTGTACAGGCGGGACCACTCCATTGCGACCATGCCGATGAAGAACATCGCAAATCCGAGCCAGCGCTCCCACTCGAACCGAATATCGACAATCTCCTGATGTTTGCCGGATTCATCCCGCATTCGTCGATAGCCGCGCGCCACCGACACCATGCACAGCAGAATCCACAAATAGGAAGACAGGCCGAACAGATACAAGGACAGGTCAGAGAACCAGGCACCAACCCGGCCACCGGCGTTGTGGATGGTTTTGGTGATCACCGCGTTGGCCAC
>JANORY010001078.1:0-3028 GCA_031415535.1 Burkholderiales bacterium
TCGATCGCCGAGCCGAGCGAATAACAGTGCGCACGCGGACACTTGCACATCCGCGATGCCTGTGCTCTTCGCGGGTGTGACCGTGATCTTCTTCAGCCCGAAGAGCTGCACGTTGTGGGGACGTGTCATTCCCAAATGTACCGTTCATCCCACCCGATGCCGTACTTTCTGATGCCAAGGTTCGTGAGGTCTACATCGGGACGCGAGCGAAATGAATTCTCGGATCGGTCCTGGCAATCTTGAGCGCGCGGCCACTGCTTCAGATCCGCTGCGTGAAGCGGTTGATGACGCCGCGCCGAAGCGTGACGCCGTGCTTGAAGTCAGCGAACTTCGCGCCGGCTACGGTCGTGTGCCGGTGCTGCATGGCATCTCGCTAAAGCTGTTTGAGGGTGAGGCGATCGGCATCGTCGGTCACAACGGCATGGGCAAGAGCACCTTGCTCAAATCGATCATGGGACTGCTGCCCACGACCGCCGGCCGCATCATGGTCGACAGCGTTGAGGTCACCGGTACGCCGGCGCACATTCGAAGTCGTCTCGGTATCGGCTATGTTCCGCAAGGGCGCGGCATTTTGCCGGGCCTGTCGGCGCGCGACAATTTGCGTCTGGCCTGGTCGGCCGACAGCGGCGAGACCGAGGAACAATCACTGTCGCGCGTGTTGGATACTTTTCCACGGCTAAACGCTCTGCTTGAGCGACGGGGTGGTGCTCTGTCGGGCGGCGAACAGCAGATTCTGGCGCTGGCGCGCGCGTTGATGCCGAGCCCGTGGTTGCTGCTGCTGGATGAGCCTTCGGAGGGTATCCAGCCATCGATCGTTCAAGAGATCGGTCAAATTCTCGCCAAGCTGCGCGACAGCACCGGTCTGTCAATGTTGATCGTCGAGCAGAACCTCGATCTGGTGCTTGATGTTGCCAGTCGTATTGTTGCACTTGAGCGCGGTCGAATCGTTCGCGAGATGGTCGCCGCGGATGTCCGCTCAGGTGCGATGGCCGAGTTGCTCGGCATGGGTGCGGCGCGAATCATGCGAGGCAATGCCAATGCAGCGTCAGCACATCAATTGCAGCCGCGCAACTCGCCGACCGGCAGCCATAATTCCGGACCTCGTCCTTTATCAAATGTTGTGCCCTCAGGGGGAAGTATGTCTATCGTCAAGCGGCCCAGTCTCGCGCAAATGAAAGAGATCGTCGCCTCATTGAATATGAGCATGTCTGACCATGAGGTGGGTGAGTATCTTGAGGTCATGGAAGGCACGTTCAAGTCCTACGATCGGATCGCGCAGTTATCCGATAACCTGCCGCCGGTTCGTTATCCGCGCACGCCGGGTCACAAACCCAAGGCATCGGAGAACCCGCTCAATGCCTGGTATGTGAAGACCGACATCAAAGGTGCGCCGTACGGCCCGCTGCAGGGCAAACGGATTGTGCTGAAGGACAATGTCTGTCTGGCCGGGGTGCCGATGATGAACGGCTCCTCAACCCTGGAAGGTTATGTACCCGATCTCGACGCCACGCTGGTAACCCGAATTCTGGATGCCGGCGGGACAATTGTCGGCAAGGCTCATTGCGAACATTTCTGCCTGTCCGGCAGCAGCCACACCACCCACTACGGCCCAGTCCACAATCCGTACAAAATTGGATACTCGGCCGGCGGTTCATCTTGTGGCACTGGTGCCATCGTCGGTTCAGGCGAAATCGAAATGGGCATTGGTGGCGACCAGGGTGGCTCGATCCGCATGCCTGCCAGCTTCTCGGGTTGTTATGGCATGAAGGCAACCCACGGTCTGGTGCCGTACACCGGCGTCATGCCGATCGAGAACACCATTGATCATGCCGGCCCGATGACCACCACGGTGGCCGACAATGCCCTGCTGCTCGAAGTCATCGCCGGCGCCGACGGCCTGGATCCTCGGCAATACGATGTGCGCGTCGACAAATACACGGCAGCGCTGGGCCGCGGCGTAGCCGGCATGCGCATGGCGGTGATCACCGAGGGCTTTAATCACGACAACAGCGAGTCGGATGTCGACGCCAAGGTGCGCCGCGCTGTCGAGCGACTGCGCGAACTGGGCGCGATCATCGACGAGGTTTCGATACCCATGCACCGTGACGGCGTCGCGATCTGGACGCCGATTGCACTGGAAGGCCTGCAAGCTCAAATGATGCACGGCAATGGCATGGGTTTTAACTGGAAGGGCTTGTACACCACCAGCCTGCTCGATGCGCACGCCAATTGGCGCGCTCGTGCCAATGAATTGTCGCGATCGTTGAAGGTGTCGATGTTTGCTGGCGAATACTTCATTCGCCACTATCGCGGCCACTTCTACGCCAAATCGCAGAATCTGGTACGGGTGCTCAAACAGTCCTACGACGATGTGCTGTCGCGCTATGATTTGTTACTGATGCCGACCGTGCCTATGAAGGCGACGCCACTGCCGGCACCGGACGCGCCACTCGCACTGTACTGCCAGCGCGCCTTCGAGATGATTGGCAACACGGCACCGTTTGACGTCACAGGCCACCCGGCCATGTCGATTCCGTGTGGCATGAGTCAGGGTCTGCCGATCGGCCTGCAAATGGTTGGCAAACACTATGCCGAGTCGACGATCTATCGGGCGGCGCATGCGTTCGAGCAGTTGGGCGATTGGCGCAGCTTTTGAATCGTCCCAAGCAGACTGCACTTCCTCCGGGGTTAAATCATGAATCTGTATTTGGTTACCGGCAGTTCTCGCGGCATCGGCGAATCACTCGCCCGCGAATTGGTATCGCCCGAGGCCATTGTCATCGGCTTGGCTCGCCATCGCAGCGAGCGACTCAGCCGGCTCGAATCCGCAGGCACCCGTGTCCTGCAGCTCGCTGCCGATTTGAGCGTACCGGACTTTGGCGTCGCGGCGGTTCTGGCGCAGCTCGACGCCACGCTGGCTGCGTTGGGCAATACGCGCCTGCTACGGGCGGTGCTCATCAACAATGCGGGTATGGTCGACCCGATTGGCCAGAGTGAACATCTGGAGAGCGCCGCCGTCGCGCGCGCC
>JANORY010001079.1:0-2829 GCA_031415535.1 Burkholderiales bacterium
TTTGCCCTGGATAAACATCCCCTGCTCAAGGCCGTTGATATCGACGCGGATCTTCTCCGAGAGGCTGCCTGCGAGCGGTTTGCCGCGGTCGTCGAGAATCGACTTCGGCGTTCCCGGGCTCAGCAGCAACCAGACGCCGAAAAGAAGCAGAAACGAGATGAACAAAACAACCATGGTCATAAGCAAGACACACCAGGTTTGCGCGTTGGACATTGGCTTAGATCTTCGCTTTGGTTGCTACGACTTCCCGAGTGGGCGCTCCCCTTCGGTGCACAGTGTGCTTGCCGCATCACTGGCTGAAGGCGCGCCGTTGAGAGCATTTGCTGTCTTCGCGTTGCTCATAAATTCAGAATACTGCGCCGATTTCCGTTGAGCTTTGATCCATCGCAATGCGAGACAGGGTTGGCAATGGGAGAATTCGAACTGAACAGCACAAGTTCAGAGGTCTTTGGTTCTGCACTTGTGAAGCAACAATTGATCGGAGCATTCCGTGTCACAGGTCGTCAATGAGGACTTCGTTCGCCCCTTCCTGCGGCAGTTGCACGGGGCTGCCAACGCCCACCATGCTGGAACGCGACTTCCATGAGTGCCCTGTGAGCCGCCATTTCTTGACATTGTTGTTGGTGTTAATCGGATCGGCGACCGCTACGGCCGACGCTTTGGCGAACGACCGCGATGCATTGGCCGACGAGGGCCGGGGCCAGCGCCTGCCGCTGTATGACCATATTCCGGAGTCGGTGCGGCTGGAGACCGCAGTCGCCGCTGGGCATCGTAGTGTCGAGCACTTCGGGCGCGCACGCCAAGCTTGATCCCCGTCTATACTCGTTGAACTCCAAAAGGAACTGACCCATGAAGATCCTCGTGGCCGTTGATGGCTCTGAGCATGCATTGGCGGCCGCTCGCCACGCCTTGCGCCTGAAACGCGAAGGACTGCGGGCGAGCTTCGTGCTGGCCACTGTGCAGGAACCGACGTTTATGTACGAGATGATTCTGGCCCCCAGTGCCGATGTTCTGGAGCGGATGAGCGGAGCAGTCGGTTCGCGCGGACTGAAGGATGCTGAAGTCTTGTTCGAAGCAGCCGGCGAGTCCTATGAGCGTGAGATCGGATCAGGCTTGCCGGCGCCAACACTGGTTGAAACCGCACAGCGCTACGGCTGCGAGGCCATCATCATGGGTGCCCGCGGAATGGGCGCGCTGCGCAGCGCACTGCTGGGCTCAGTGTCGCAGGCGGTGTTGCACGCATCGAACGTGCCCGTCACGATCGTCAGGTTTGCCGAAGCTGATGTCGCCCCTTGATCGGTCAGTATCTCAAGCGCAGCTGCGTTGCATCGGTGGGCGGAAATACGTTCGGCTTCGACGGATCAGCAGGCTGCGGTCATGACCAAGCGGCATCCGCCGCTTCACCAGATCGAACTGCGGGTCGTCGAGTTGCCCGAGTTGTTCAATTCGATGGATCCGACGCCGTTTCATCACCGCGACCTTGATATCGACGCGGAGAAGTTTCTGGAGAGCTGGGCGCTTGGGTTCCCATCGGGCAGCCACTTTCGAATCAAAGCGGGCCGGCAGGTCGACATCATGCCGTCGTTTGTATGGGTGTTGCTTGCAGCGCCATGTTTCACATTGCCCTGCTGGTGTTTTCGTCATTGCTCAAGACTGTCGAGGTCGGCGCAACGAGCGTCGTACAAGAAGGAATACCGAATGGACACAATCAAATGGCTCGCCATCGTGGTTGCTGGGAGAGCTGCTGGTCCAACTATCAGGAGCGTGATGGCATGCGAGGGACGATCACATCATTACGGTATGAATACGGGCCTTGAAGGAAGTCAGGCTTGATCTTCCCGATCAACCCAGTCAACCCAATCGACAGCATAAACTCTGAGATAGCCGTTTACCGCCTCGCCGATGGTCGGGAAGAATCGCTCCTCACCTAACCGCGAGAACAAACCGAAACGCTTGAGCTTGTCCTTGACCGGATCCTTCATTTCGGCAAAACACAGCTCGATTCCGGCCGAGTGCAAAGCCGCATCGAGTTCGTCCAGCGTATCGGCGGCAGTGACATCAACACTGGTCATCGGCTCGGCTCCAACGACGATCCAGTGTACGGGCGCGGGCGAGGCATTGACCGCCTCCAGTACGCGATCCTTGAACAGCTCGGCGTTGGCGAAGAACAACGGCGCATCCCAACGAAACAACACCAGGCCGGGTACCCGTCGCGCATTCGGATAGCGGCTGACATCGTGATAGCCCTTGATGCCATCGACCCGGCCCAACACGGCGAAATGCGGTCGCCAACCGTCCCAGAGAAACTCGATAACCGCAATGATGATCGCCAGGCCGATGCCCGGGACCGGACCCAGCACGGCGACACCGGCGAAGCAGGTGATGGACAACCAGAACTCCCAACGCTGAATTCGGTAGATTCGACGCAGGTCGGCAATTTCGATCAATGCAATTGCCGAGGCAATCACGACTGCGGCCAGGGCCGCAGTTGGTAAATTTTTCAGCAAATTGGGTGCGAACACGAGCATTGCGGCAACGCAGATTGCACCGACTACTCCAGTCAGTTGGGTCACAGCGCCCGACGCTTCGGCCACCGGCGTGCGCGAGGCGCTCGCGCTGACCGGAATGCCCTGAAAAAGTCCGGCTGCCAGATTGGCTGCGCCGAGCGCGACCATTTCCTGATTCGCATCGACCCGCACGCCGGCGCGCGCAGAATAGGCGCGCGACAGGGTACTCGTGTCGGCGAATGAAACCAGTGCCACGGCCAAGCCTGCGAGCAGCACTTGGACCAGGTCGGCCGAACCGATCAGCGGCAGCGAGAACGCGGGT
>JANORY010001080.1:0-3737 GCA_031415535.1 Burkholderiales bacterium
GCTTTGCACAACATCAGAATGTGCTGGCACCAAAGTTTCGTCACAAGTATGTGATTATTGAGGTTGAAGGCTGGTTGCGCGGTGCCAAAATGGAATTTGTCATCCGCGAGGGGGTCTATAACTTGGCCGCGCTACGCGAGCGTATCGGCGACTATTCGCCGCGTTTTTTGTGGCCAACCTGGTACCAGCTCGACGGTGATTTGAAGATCACGCGCAGCCTGCCGCCGGGTGCCAACGAGTATCGCGATCTGGACTCAATCGAACACTTGTTTGGGTTCTAGAGTTTCGACACACGGTCTGCCGGCGATACCGGACAAGCGATTCAGCTCGGCCTCCGCCAATCGAGCAGACGCCACACAAGATGGCCCCCAAATGCCGGCCGAGCCGCGCATTGGAACGCAGAGTGCGACACGAAACTCGGGACTAAACACGCCGAGAATCCTTTCCAAGGCAATAAACCGAGCATAAAATGAGTGACTGCTTCGATGCAAGCAATTTCAATGCAAGCACTGGTTCTGCCTGACCACGTTTAGCCCACCCAAATTATGCCCGATCAAGATTTGTCCCAATATCTGTCGTTCTTGCTCGCCAGCGCCAATCGCTGCATGCGAATCGAATTGTCGAACTCTATCGGCGACGAAGAATTCACTGAGGAACACTGGCGTATCTTGCAGGTGTTGTCCGATGAGCAAGGCCGCTCGATGGGCGAACTCGCCGAGCGCGTTTTGCTCAACGGCCCGGCGTTGACCAAGAATATCGACAAACTGGTGAGCAGAGGTGTGGTTCAGCGTGCTGCTGATGACCTCGACAGCCGCCGGGTACTGGTGTTCATCAGCGATCTCGGGATTGAGGTCGTGGCCCGTCTTTAGCGCCGCGTTGATGCCCTCCATGAGAGCATCGAGGACGCCTTGGGATCACGCAAAACCCTGCAACTCAAGAAGCTGCTTGAGAACTTTATTGCGGAATCAAACGCAAATTAGTGTTGGTGCTCGACCGGTGCCCACTGAACTGTGCAAGCCGAAAGTCTCTCAAGCATTTGTTCGCTTGGCAAACGACGGCCGATAAAAACCAGTTTGGAGCGGCGTTGTTCGTCCGCGCCCCAGTCTGCACCGATGTCCGAAGTCATGATCATGTGAACGCCTTGCAAAACGACTCGCTGCGCAAGCCCGTCGAAGGCTACTATGCCTTTGTATCGCATTAGGTCTTTGGCGTGTTCGGCGATGGCATCCCGAAAAAAGGCCTGCAACTTCGTTTGATCCATCGGCCGATCGGAAGTGAACACAAACGAGCTGACGTCGTCGTCATGCTCATGATGATCCTCGTCGAGAAATCCCGGCTCGATATCAAGAATGGCATCGAGCGAAAAGCCGCCGATATCCAACAGATCAATGATCGGTGTCTCACCAAAATGGACACGCTTTACCGGCGCACGCGGATTCATTCTGAAGAGGCGCGCCTGGACAGTCTGTAGTTCGAGCTCGCTGACCAGATCGGACTTGGAAAGCAAGATGCGATCGGCAAAGCCAACCTGCTCCTGAGCCTCATGAAACTCGTCGAGTTGCAGGTGAATATGTTTGGCGTCGACCACCGTCACGATCGCGTCGAGCCGGTAGTAAGAGGCGGTGTCGTCATCGATAAAAAAGGTTTGCGCTACCGGCGCTGGATCGGCCAGCCCGGTAGTTTCAATAATGACCCGGCTAAACGCCTGGGGATTCAGCGCGCGGCGCTCGCGCAATTCGCCCAGGATTCGCACCAGATCGCCGCGAACATTGCAGCAAATACAGCCGTTGTTCATCTCGAGAATTTGCTGCTCGCCGCCCGCCAGCAGCAAATCGTTGTCGACACCCACTTCGCCGAACTCGTTTTCGATAACAGCGATTCGCTCGCCATGTCGTTCATGCAAGATTCGATTCAACAAGGTCGTTTTGCCCGCCCCCAGAAAGCCGGTCAGAATGGTGACTGGAACCTTCTTGGGGGCCGACAGTGGCGCAACGTCAAGGGAAACAGCAGCGGATGTCATGCAAAGTGTGTCTGACGCAGGATGGAACAGCGGTGGAAATGACCAACACCCTCATTTCAACACATGAGACATACTGGCGGCACTGATCGCAAATTTTTTGGCTGCCAGTTGAGCCTGTGAGGTAAGGCCCTTTTCGATCATCAGCGTTTCGGCCGCGCTCAGCCATTGTTCGTAATACGTCTTGGCAAGGCCACCGGTGGCCTCAACGGCGCTCGCCGCCGCCACTTCTTTTGAGAAACACTCGACCCATTCGGCCCAGGTGAAATGACCAGCCTCGGCCAACTTCACGATAATTGCAAACGCCTTGGCCTCCCAGGGCGCGGAGAATTTCTGATCGCCATTTAACGGGTCCAGGTTCAAATGGCGATCCGTCAGCGCTAATACTAATGAAGCAACAAACTAGCGAGCGTGAAACACGGTACTAGCGACGCCCGAATCCGGGCCGCGGAATGCCGCCCCGAAAGCCACCGCCAGAATGTCCGCCACCCGAGAATCCGCCACCTGAGTGCCCACCGCCCGAGTGCCCGCCGCGAAACACTGGCGGTACGATAACTACCGGCGGGCGATAAACCGGACCGCGGGAGTAATAACCACCACCGTAGCCACCGTAGCCGTACCCGTACCCGTACGGATAGCCCGACCAATACGAAAAACCAGCCCAGGGCCACCAACCGTAGCCGCCGTAATAGGTGCTGGACGTCGTCACGGCCGGACCCTCAGCAACCGTGGTCGGAAACTGCTGACTGGCCACCTGGACTGCGTCGACCATTTCCTTGGTCGCTCCGTTTTGGGTCAGCACATCGATATCGGCCGCATTAAGCGTTGAGCGTAGCCCCTTCAACTTGATCTCGGCGATTATTTCGGCCTGCGGTCGATTTGAGTTCAGTGCAACCAGCAGGTCACCCACCGTCAAGCCTTCAGCACGGACCATCTGAACCGGCCGTGCGGTGCCTGCCGAAGTCGTGGATACGGTTGTGCAGCCGCTGCTGACCAGCGCCGCGAAACCGAGCATCATCACCATTAGAATGCGTTTCATGTCTTTGCCCTTTTCAAACCAACTCGCCTCGAAGCGCGACAATAAGCCCGCGAGGCGACTTCTGACGTGAATTCTTGCACGAAGCGACGCCGCAATACACCGCGTGCAATTTTTGAAATGTTTGCTTACCAATTAGTTCGTTCGCACCCATGCAACTTACCGTAAGTTTGCCCATTCCTCATCAACGCCGGCCGGACCTTGGGGTTGACGGTACCGTTTTATCGCATTGCGGCAGGTTTGGTGGTGAAAACATTGCTGACAAAGTTTTGGTGATCCTGCATGTCGCCTAATGAGGCCATCCTGTTCCCGGGTTTTCAGTCGGGTCGGATTACGGCTAAGGGTGCCGAAATACCGTATCTAAGGGCCGGCGTTGGGCCGCCCTTGTTGCTGCTGCATGGCCACCCGCAGACCAAGGCGATCTGGCACAAAATGGCTGCACGGCTGGCGCAGCACTTCACGGTGGTGTTATCGGATTTGCGCGGTTACGGCCATGCCAGTCGTCCCGCCGATGCGCCCGATCATGCGAATATGTGCAAGCGCGAAATGGCGCTCGATCAGCTTGAACTGATGCGCACGCTGGGCTTTTCCGGTTTCGGACTGGTTGGTCATGATCGCGGTGCCCGCGTCGCACATCGCCTGGCGATCGATCACCCGGACGCCGTCCAGAAACTGATGCTGCTC
>JANORY010001081.1:0-2185 GCA_031415535.1 Burkholderiales bacterium
GCATCATGATCGCCCGGACCTTGTCTGGGCCGAGTGCATCGACGGCAATTGCCAAAGTAAGCGCCGAATCGATGCCGCCTGATAATCCGAGCAAAGCGCCGGGAAAACCGTTTTTGCCCAAATAATCACGCACGCCCAGTACCAAGGCAGAGTAGATCTGCTGCTCGAGGTCGGGCGTGGCGTGAATTGGCGAACCGACCAGATCGACGCCCGCCGAATCTTGCTTGAGTTCGACCAGCAGCAAATCTTCGGCGAATGCTTGCGCCTGCACCGCCAACTGGCCGCGACGGTTCAGGCCAAACGACAGGCCATCAAAGACCAACTCGTCCTGGCCACCGGCGAGGTTGGCTGCAATGATCGGCAGACCGAGACTGCTGACATGCTCGCGGGCTGCATCGAGCCGGACATGTTGTTTGTTCATGTGAAACGGCGAGGCATTCAAAGCCAGCAGGATTTGTGCGCCCTCGGCCTTCGCCGCCTTCGGTGCATACGAAAACCAGAAATCTTCACAAATGACAACGCCAAGCTTGATGCCGTCAACCGCAAACACCAACGCGGCATCGCCCGGCGCGAAATAGCGATCTTCATCAAATACGTCGTAATTGGGCAGTTCGTGTTTTGAGTAAACGCCAACCACGGCACCGCGATAAAAAACGCTGGCACAGTTAAACCGCGCACCGTTTCGTTTGACCGGATGACCGACCAGAACATACAGATTCAGAGTGGCAGTGGCCTCGGCAATGCGCTTTAACTCAGCCTCGCAGCGGCTGAAAAACGCATCGCGTAACAGCAGATCTTCCGGCGGGTAGCCGGTGAGCGACAGCTCCGGGGTCAGTAGAATGCGAGCGCCAGCCACGGCGGCGCGTTGCGCAGCCGCAATGATTCGGTCGGCATTGCCCGAAAAAGCGCCGACAGTTTGGTTCAATTGAGCGACGGCAATCAGCATCATTAATTCAAACTCGACTCAATAAAATTAACTCAAATAGCACTAGGCAGGACATCAATCACTTGAACTCGAATTATCGCATGCAGGTTCTCGATCGATTGAGTCAGGTCAGCGCGCAAGAATGGAATGCGCTACTGCCCCAGGCACCGGGTAGCCAGCCATTTTTATCGCATGAGTACCTGCAACTGCTCGAGAAAACCGGCTGCGTTGGGGCGCAAACCGGCTGGCAGCCGCAACATCTCATTTTGCGTGATCGGCATCAGCAACTGGTTGCAGCGGCACCGCTCTATCTGAAATCACACTCCTACGGCGAATACGTGTTCGACTGGAGCTGGGCCGACGCCTACCGCCGCAACGGTTTGCAGTACTACCCGAAGCTGTTGAGCGCAATCCCCTTTACTCCGATTACCGGGCCACGTTTGCTGGCGCGCAATCCGGACGCCCGCCAAGCACTGATCAAGGCGATGCTGGCGTTGGTCAACCAGCTCGAGGTGTCCTCACTGCATCTGCTCTATCCGCACACCGACGACTGGCCAGCGATTGAATCCGAGCGACTTTTACGCCGCAACGGCGTGCAGTTTCACTGGCGCAATCAGAATTACGCCCATTTTGAGGATTTCCTGGGAACACTGGCGCAACCGAAACGCAAGAAAATTCGGGCCGAGCGTCGCAAAATACAGGAAGCCGGCGTGTCCGTGGTCCGTCTGGCGGGTGCCGAAATCGAAGCAAAACATTGGCATTTTTTCCGCCGCTGTTACGACTCGACCTATTCGGCTCATGGTTCGACGCCCTATCTGAATGAGGCGTTCTTTCGCGGTTTGGGTGAACTTTTGCCGCAACACTGCCTGCTGACCATTGCCAGTCGCGATCAGCAAGCGATAGCCAGTAGCCTATTAATACGCGACAGCGAACGCATTTATGGCCGCTATTGGGGCGCGCTTGAATACGTGCCTTGCCTGCATTTTGAATTGGCGTTTTACCAATCGATCGAAGCCGCCATTGAACTTGGATTGCAGGTGGTTGAAGGCGGTGCTCAGGGCGAGCATAAACTGGCGCGGGGTTTTCAACCGGTTCAGACCAGTTCCGCTCATTGGCTCAGCGAGCCGGCGTTTTTAGATGCGGTTGATCGTTTTCTGGCGCGCGAGCGAACCGCGATTGACGGATACCTGGATGATCTGAACGAACACACGGCCTTCAAGCAGGGATTCGTAGGCACGAGCGAGCCCTAAAAATGCGGCT